>JBFFJL010000180.1:0-7703 GCA_041555955.1 Nevskiaceae bacterium | reverse complement strand
TTTCTCGGCGCGTTCACCACGTTTTCGGCGTTCTCGGTCGAGACCCTGCGTCTGTTCGAAGACGTGTCGATCTACTCGGCGCTGCTGAACATCGCGCTGAACGTGTCTTTATGCCTGGTCGCCTGCGGCGCCGGCCTGTGGCTGGCGCGGCAGGCGCTGTCGACCTGAGCTCGCGCTACAGCGCCTCGACGGCGAAGTTCTGCGGATTCTTCGCGCGCACGCCGCGATAGAACGCGAACACCGGCTTCATGTCGGTCACCCAATCGCCACTGGGCACAAACACCGGACCGATCCCGACGGTGCGTGTGGCGTAGTCGATATAGGCAGCGGCGATCGGAACCTGCGCCGCCGTTGCCATGTGATAGAAGCCATGCTTCCACTGTTCACGCCGCGAGCGCGTGCCTTCGGGTGCCAGCGCAATGATCAGTTGTGCATGCTCGGCGAAGGCGCGAGTGGTCTGTGCCACCGCACCGCCGGCGGCAGAGCGGTCCACCGACAGACCGCCCAGCCAGCGGAAGAAGCGACCGTGAAGACCGGAAAACAGCGTGTGTTTGGCGTACCAGTGCAGATTGACCTGCAGACTCAGCACGGCGGCCATGCCGAATACGAAATCCCAGTTCGATGTATGCGGCGCCGCGATGATGACCATTTTGGGTGTGTCCGGGAGACACACATCAATACTCCAGCCGGCGCTGCGCAGAATCGTCCGCCCAAGCCAATACAGCAGACGACTGCGTCGGCGCGGAATATTTGCGCCAATCTCGATCCGGTCAGCCATGGTGTATTGTTTTTCTCCTCTGACAAGCACAGGAATCGTCATGCCGACACCGCCGCTGACGTATGGCCGTTACCTGCAGATTGAAGCGTTGCTGGACCTGCAGCGTCCCTTGTCCGAAGGGCCGGAACACGACGAAACCCTGTTCATCATTATCCATCAGGTCTATGAGTTGTGGTTCAAGCAACTGCTGCATGAACTCGATGCGCTGAACGCGACGCTCGACGCCGCGCGTACGATGGCCGCACTGGCGAACTTGAAGCGCATGTTGACGATCCTGAAAACGCTGGTGGCCCAGGTCGACGTGCTCGAGACGATGACGCCACTGTCGTTCAACGCGTTTCGCGCGCGTCTGGATGCTTCCAGCGGATTCCAATCGGCGCAGTTCCGCTTGCTGGAGTTTCGCCTGGGGCACAAGCGCCACGGCGTGCTCACGCACTACGAGAAGACCTCGGCCGAACGCGCCGCGCTTGACGCGGCCTTGCAGGCGCCGAGCTTGTACGACCACCTGTTGCGCTATCTCCACGCGCAGGGGCATGCCGTTCCCGAAGCTTTGCTGTCGCGCGACGTCAGCCAGCCGTATGCCGGTGCCTCCGCGATGCAGGATCTGCTGGTCGCGCTCTACCGCGACGATGACCCGGCGGCGCAGCTGTGCGAGCGTCTGGTCGATCTCGACGAGGGGCTGCAGGAATGGCGCTATCGCCATGTCAAGATGGTCGAGCGCACCATCGGCAGCAAAACCGGCACCGGCGGTTCCAGCGGTGTCGAGTATTTGCGCGCGACCCTGTTCCAGCCGCTGTTTCCGGATCTGTGGGCGATTCGCGCGCGTCTATAGACGCAGTGCGCTGACGGCTTGCCGGAGATCGGCAAGCGGTGCAGCCTCGCCGTGCTGCAGATACCGACTGCCCAGGTAAAGCCTCAGTATCCGGTTGGCCGGATCGCTCAAGTCGGGGTGTGATCCAACTACGCGATTGATGAAGTCGCGTGGGCCTTCATCCGTGCCTTGAACCAAGCCCAACTTGCCCAGCTTGCGTGTGAATCGCCGCCACTCGCGCAGCGCGGGATCAGTAATCGGCGCGGGGAGCGACTGCCGCAACAGCACCAGTCCGACTGCGGCCATCGCCAGGGTGACGATTACGGTCAGTGCCAGGATCATGCTGCGCAGATCGTCGAGGCCAAAGCGCGACAGAAACTGCTGCTGCAGGTCAGGGCCGTAGCCCAGCACCAGGGCGTTCCACCGTGCGTTGACCCAATCCCAGCGTGCTTCGAGGTAGAAACGCAGGCGGGTACGGTTGGACAGATAGCCCGGCAGGCCTTCGCCTGCGCTGATCGCGCCTTCGATGCCGCGCTCGATGCGCTCGGGCGCGACTGCGGCGGTCGGATCAACCCGGACCCAGCCGCGACCGGCCAGCCACACTTCGCTCCAGGCGTGGGCATCCGATTGGCGCACGACGTAGTAGCCGCCGATCTCGTTGAGCTGGCCGCCCTGATAGCCGGTGACGACGCGCGCCGGGACGCCGGCGGCGCGCATCAGGTTGGTGAACGCGCTGGCGTAGTGCTCGCAAAAGCCGCGGCGGGTGGTGAACAGGAATTCGTCGGCACTGTTGCGGCCCAGCGGCGGTGGCCGCAAGGTGTAGACGAAGGGCTGTTCGCGGAACATGCGCAGCGCAGCGTCAACGATGTGGACATCGTCCCCCAAGGTGCTGCGCCAGCGTTGACCCAGCGCGAGCGTCTGTGGATTGAACCTAGGCGGGAGCATCAGATTGCGGCGCATCAGCCGCTCGGGCAGTGTTGCTTGCAGGCGATAGTCGGTGTCGGAGATCAGGGAATAGCGGCGTCGCTCGATCACGGGCTTGGCGCTCATCAGCTGCGCCTCGCGGGTCATGATGGCGTCACCCGGCAGGTGATCGCGCCGCGGCAGATCGAGCCCGAACAGCCAGCGCATCCGATGCGGTTCCAAGGTGATTTCGTAGGCGACCCCTGGCCCGGTTCTTTCGATCTCGGGTTCGTAGCCGGCCGTTGTGATCGGGAAGCCGTTTTCCCAGGTGCGGCCGTCGAAATGGTCGAGTACCGGGCCGCGCCAGTACATCGCCCCGTTTGGCGGCGGCGGCGTGTCGAAGCGCACGCGGAATGCGGTTTCCTCGGATTCGATCAGACTGGAGATATCGCCGGGTGACATCGTGTCGGACAGGCCGCTGCGGGCGGCGCCGGCATCCGCCGGCAAGCCCCACAAGGGGCCAGGGATGCGCGGGAACAGCACGAACATCACGATCATCAGCGGCAGCGCCTGCGCGACCATGATGCCGCTCTTGCGCAAGGTCAGGCGCGGCGACAGTGCGCCGCGATGCTGGCACTCGATCAGGATCGCGGTGATCGTGACCGCGCACAGCAGCAGATAGGCGACGGTCCAGATTTCCTGTGACACCAGGAAGTGCGTCAGCAGAAGGAAGTACATCAGGAACACCATGATCATGACGTCACGGCGTGCCTTCAGTTCAAGCAATTTCAGCGCCGCCATCAGACACAGCAGCGCGGTGCCGGCCTGCTGACCGGAGACACTGCCGTACTGCGCAACGATGCCGCTGCCAGCGAGCAGGGTCAGCACGACTTTCAACGGCATCCGCGGCATCGGCCATTGGCGATAGGCGCTGAGCGCACGCCAAGACAGCAAGGCCCCGATCAACAGTGAGATCCAGACCGGCAGGCGCAGCAGGTGTGGCGATATCGCCAGCGCCAGCACGCCAAGCAGACGCCACAGCGTCAGCAGCGGCAGATATTCGTTCATGCGGCGTCACCGCGATCGGGAACCTGGAACAGGGCCAACGCCTTGAGGCAGGCGAAGCGGTGGGCGGCGCCACGGCTCGGTGCCACGGTCTCGCCGGGCAGACGCAGACCGTAATTGCGCTGGCCGGCCTCGGCGTCGAGCACCCAGCGTGTCAGCTGTGACAGTCGCGCCTCGAGATCCAGCGCATTGAGTGCGGACCAGTCCAGCCACAGTTCCTGTTCCAGGGTTTCGGCAAACTGCTTGACCATCGGCGCGCGCAGTTTGGGCAGGCTTTTCCAATGGATCGAATGCAGCGTGTCGCCACGCCGATAGCTGCGCAGGCCGGCGAATTCGTCCTGACCACTGCGGCCGCTGCTGGACAGGCCGCCGTAGCCGGCACTGGCGGGCGGCTGTGGGCCGGCCGGCGCGGGCCGTGGAAACACCAGGCAGGCCATGTCCAGTTCGGCCCAGGTCCAGGCGTGAAACAGGCCGAGCGGATATTCGGTGGCGAGGCTGAAGACGCCGGCGCGCAGCCAGCCGCGTTGGCTCGCGGGCAGGGCCAAGCTCAGGGCCACGCCGTCGCGTGCGGCCACGTCGCCGAGTTGCGCGTGCTCGTCCTGTTTGGGCCAGCTCAGCGCCAGCGAATAGCGCGGGCCGGCGGACGGGTTGTCGACGTGGACCCGAAAGTGTGCAGTCTCACCGGCAAAGACCGGCTCGCAGGTGCCGACGCGCAATCGCAGATGGGCCAGATTCGCATGCGTGTGATGCATGTTGATCAGACCGATGCCGGCAAGCAGGAAGGTCAGCATGAACGCCATGCTGTTGGAATAGTTCATCGCCCCGAGCAGCATCACCAGTCCGAGCAGGGCGAAGCCATAGCCGAAGCGGGTAGGCAGGATGTAGACACGCTTGCGGCCGATGTCGATCGGTCCGGGCTGGCGTTTCACACGCGCCATCACCCAGGCATCGATGCGGTCCTGGGCGGCGCGCAAGGGATGCAGCAGGATTTTGAACACCAGCCACAGGCGCATGGCGGATCAGTGCCCACGCCGCAGGATGCAGATTCCGAAGCCACTGCCGGATGCGAGTGCCAGACGGCGCCCTGGTTTCGAGGCCGCAAGCGACGACGCCACGCTCCTCGTCACGGAATCGCGACCTGCGCCAGGATCTCGGCGGCGCCGACGCCGCCATCCTCGCTTTCCGCGGTGGTCTGCAAACGGTGTTCAACGACAGCGGTGAACACAGCCTGCACGTCTTCGGGTATCACGCCCTGACGACCTTCCAGCAGCGCCCAGGCCTGGGCGGCGCGGCGCAATGCAAGTCCAGCGCGCGGCGACAGGCCTTGCCGCAGCCCAGGCAATTCGCGGGTTCGATGCACCAGCGCAAGGATGTAGTCGATCAGCGCCGGTGCGGTGCGGACCTGTGCGACCTGTTGCTGCAGTTGCAGAACCTGCTCCGGATCGAGCACCGCAGCGGTGTCGAGCAGCAGATCGCGGCGATCGCGCTCCATCAGCAGGGCTTTCTCCGCCTCGGCGGGTGGATAGCCCAGCGAAATCCGCATCAAAAAGCGATCGAGCTGCGATTCAGGCAGCGGGAAGGTGCCGATCTGCGTGGCAGGATTTTGGGTCGCGATGACGAAAAAGGGCTGCGGCAGTGGCCGGGTCTGGCCTTCGACAGTGACCTGGCGCTCTTCCATCGCTTCAAGCAGCGCCGACTGCGTCTTCGGGCTGGCGCGATTGACCTCGTCCGCCAGTACCAGTTGCGCAAAGATCGGTCCGGGATGAAAACGGAAGCTTGCTGTCCCGGATTCGAACACCGATACGCCCAGAACGTCGGCGGGTAGCAGATCGCTGGTGAACTGTACGCGCTGGAACTGCAGCCCGAGCACGCGCGCCAGTGCCAGCGCCAGGGTGGTTTTGCCGACACCGGGAACGTCCTCGATCAGTAGATGACCGCGTGCCAGCAGGCAGGCCATGGCCAGTCTGAGTTCGGCGGATTTGCCCAGGATGATGGTGTCTAGGCGTTGCAGTGCCTGATGCAGGGGTGCGCTCATGGAGTTCCGGACGATGGGCGAATTACGGATCAGTGTAAGGGGTTTGCGCAGTCCGGCGGTGGCAACCCCGGGGTCGCGGTGCTTGCGGTTGTGGCGCCGGGGCTCCACCATCTGATGCGTCGGATTGAAGAGCGAGGCGCCGGGTGGACCGCAAAAAGCGTGAACTGCTGAAGGATATGAGAAACGCGCTGGACTATGCGTCCTGGCGCGAGGCTGCCGAGATCGTTGATCGGTTGGACGGTCGCGACGACTGGCGTTCCGAAGATGCGTCGGCCGACTATGACTGGCGCCTGATTCGTGCGCGCCTGCGTCAGGTGCGCCAGTACCGGCAGGACGATGCGGTGCCCAAGCTGGTGCATCACCTGCGACAGGGTCTGCACTGGAATCTGGGCAATACCGGCAGCGCGGCTCTCTACGGGCAGGCCTTTGTCGGTACCAAGCGCCTGATTCACGAATACATTGCCGAAATTGCCGATGTTCTGGACTGGCTGTGTGATACCGATCATCCGGCTTTTCCGCGTCCAGCCAAGATCCGGTTTTTTCAGGATTTGGCGCAAAGCTACGGTCGTTCGGCCCTGATGCTCTCGGGCGGGGCGACCCTTGGGCTGTTTCATGTCGGTGTCGTCAAGGCACTGTACCGTGAAGGTTTGGTGCCCTCGATCATGTCAGGGTCGAGCGCCGGTTCTGTCGTGGGCGCGACGATCGGTTCGCGTGCGCCGTCGGAAGTCGAGAAGCTGCTGGATCCGGAAGCGGCCTACTACCACTTCTGGCGCATCCTGCCGTGGCGCGACATGCTGCGCAATCGCGCAATGATGGACCAGAATCAGCTGCGCAAGGCGATCGCGGCCAACGTCGGTGACCTGACGTTTGAAGAGGCGCACAAGCTGTCCGGCCGCGCGATCAATATCACGGTGTCGCCTGCCGGCGTCAATCAGCCGCCGCGCCTGCTGAACTATCTGACGTTCCCGTATCTCTACCTGCACGAGGCGATTCTGGCCTCGTGCGCGGTGCCGGTGCTGTTCCCGCCGGTGATGTTGATGACCCAGGACGAAAATCAGAACCGCGTGCCCTACATGCCGCTGCTGCGCTGGAACGACGGCTCGCTGAAGTCGGACTTGCCGATACTGCGCATGCGCCGCCTGCACAACGTCAATCACTTCATCGTCAGTCAGACCAATCCCCATGTACTGCCGTTCGTGACACATCACGAACCGGGCAAGGGGGGCGTGCTCGATACCGTACGCAACTACGCATTCTCGTCGGTGAGTACGCAGGCCAAGAGTCTGGTCGACCTGGTGCGGCACAATCTGCCCGCTGGGGGTGTCGCGCGCTCGCTGGACATCGCGGCGTCCGTGTTGGAGCAGCAGTACCGCGGCAACGTCAACATCATTCCCGAAGTCAGCCTATGGCGGTATGCCAACGTCACCAGCAATCCGAGCATGGAGGCAATCAAACGCTTCATGCTTGAAGGCGAACGTGCGACCTGGCCGCGGATCGAGATGATCCGTAATCAGACCCTGATCAGCCAGACCCTGAACGAATGCGTCGAGCGGCTCGAACGCGCGCCGAGCTTGCCTCGCGTGGGCGGCGGGCAAAGCACCAGCGGCAAGCCCGCGCTGCAGGTGGTTCGTCCTCGCCCGGCATAAGAGCCGCCGCTTTCGCTACAACGACTCGATACGGTCGTGCTGCAGGCGCAGCGCGTCGAGATCCTGTTGCTGCTTGGCAACCAGATCGCGCGTCTGCTGCTGTACGTGTTCCGGCGCCTTGCCGAAATTGGGGTTGCCCAGGCGTGCCGTCGTCTTCTCGAGATCGGATTCGAGCTTGGCGATCTGCTTGCTCAGGCGTGCCAGTTCGGCTTCCTTGTCGATCAGTCCCGCCATCGGTACCAACAGGCTCATCTGGCCCAGGAGCGCGGTGGCCGATTGCGGGGCTTCGTCGCCGGCTTCAAGGATCCGGGGCGCCTCCACCTTGGCGAGGAAGCGGATGCTGCCCAGCATCGCCCCGACCCGTGCGCGATCACTGGCGCTGGCGTTCTGCAGCAGCACCGGGATCGTCTTGGCCGGCGAGATGTCCATTTCACCGCGAATCTGGCGGATGCCGAGAATGAAGCC
>JBFFJL010000179.1:0-7751 GCA_041555955.1 Nevskiaceae bacterium | reverse complement strand
CGCGCCGGCGCGGACGGCTACCTGCTCAAGGATATGGAACCGGAAGACATTCTGACCCACCTGGAGCAAGCCGCAGCGGGGCGCCTCACGATCAGCCCCCGCCTGACCGAGCTGCTGGCGCGCGCGCTCCGCGGACTGCCACCGCTAACCGATGCACTGACGGCGCGCGAACGCGACATCCTGCGACTGCTGGCGACCGGCAGGAGCAACAAACTGATTGCCAGCCAGCTCGACATCGCCGAGGCGACCGTCAAGGTCCACGTCAAGAGCCTGCTGAAGAAGCTGCGCATGCGCTCGCGCGTCGAGGCCGCCGTGTGGGCCGTCGAGAACATCGAGCGCGACTCACCCTCCGGGAAACTCAAGACGCCATGACGCCCTCCTCCGCCCAGGCGCTCGCGCTGCTGCGCGACGGCTCGCATTTCCAGTGGTACGTCATCCCGCTGCTGCTGATCGTGCTGTATCTGTATGCCGATCAGATCGCCCAACGGCGCTGGTCCGTTGTGCTCGGCGCCCTCGCGTTCTGGCTGATGGACTGGATCAATGAAATCTGGAACGGCCTGCTGTTCCACTTCACCCAGTTCGCTCCAGCCTGGGGCACGCCGGGCAGCTCGGCCTACGTGATCCTGATCGGGCTCAACATCGAGATCAGTCTGATGTTTGCGGTGATGGGTCTGTATGCCGTGCGTCTGCTGCCGCCCGACCGTGGACTGAGGGTCCTCGGTATCAACAATCGCTGGCTCATCGCCGTGGTCAATTCGGTCGCGTGCGTGCTGGTCGAGGTCTGGCTCAACCGCGCCGGTGCGCTGACCTGGGACTGGAGATACTGGAACGCCGGCTTCCCGTGGCTGATCTTCCTGATCGGCTACCTGCCGTTCTACGTCGTCGCCTACCGGGTACACGATATGGCCAGCACACGGCGGCAACTGATCGTTGTTGGATCGCTGGCCGGCGTCGTCGTAAGCGCGCTGGCGGTCTTCGGCGGCGCACTGGGTTGGATCTGACGCCCGGCTTACCGTCGCTGCGGTATGGCGGATACTACCTGCTCGTTCAGCGCCACCGCTATGTTTCACTCGGGATCATAGCGCGCGTGGACGAACGCGACGCACCGCTTTCTGTTGCGCGCAAGGATCGGGCTCGTAATCGGGTCATTGCCGGCCATCCCCTCGAAGTGCCGGCGCCTCAATTCCGACCACGTGGCGCGATCATGCGCACACCAGCTGCGAAAGGTGTCGGGTGACGCGCTGTACGGCACCCACTGTCAAGCCCAGACTGGGAATGTGCGGTGATGTCCTCGCCGAGCGCGGGCCGCAGGGCCGATCCGATCTATCCGGTGCCTAGCAGCAGAGCGCGTCCCTGCCCAGGTCGCGTGCTCGCCGCACGCCGAGCAGCGCCAGCGTCACTGCCAGCTCGCGCTGCAGGATCGCAAGGACCTCGGACACGCCCACGCCGCCGCGCGCGGCAAGCCCCGCGAGCCAGGCGCGGCCAACCAGGCAGGCGCGCGCGCCACAGGCCAGTGCCTTGGCGATGTCGTCGCCGCTGCCGATGCCGCCGTCGACCAGCAGCTCGAGCCGGCCGCAGACGCCATCGGCGATGCGCGGCAGCACCGAGATGGTCGACGGCGCGCTATCGAGCTGGCGGCCGCCGTGATTCGATACCACAATGGCGTCGGCACCCGCATCCGCCGCGCGCACTGCGTCGTCGGGATCCATGATGCCTTTGACCACCAGCGCACCTGGCCAGCGTGCGCGGATCCAGGCAATGTCGCGCCAGGTCACGGACGCGTCGAACTGCGCGTCGACCCACTGCTTGAACTGGTCGATGTTGCGCGCACCGGGCACCGCAGCCGCGAGGTTGCCGAAAGTCAGCGGGCGACCGCGCAGGCCGACATCCCAGAGCCATCCGGCATGACCCAGCATGTCCAGCGCGAACTGCACACGGCTGCGCGCCGTCGTCTGCCCGGCGAGACCATTGCGCACATCCCGATAGCGATCGGCGAGCACCGGCAGGTCCACGGTCAGCACCAGCGTGCGGCACCCGGCCACGCGGGCCCGCTCCATCAGCGCAGCCACGTAGCCGCGGTCGCGCATCATGTACAGCTGGAACCAGAACGGCGCATCGACGGCGGCGCGCACCTCCTCGATCGAGCACACCGAGACGGTGCTCAGGCAGAACGGCACGCCCGCCACCCGCGCGGCGCGCGCCGCCTGTACTTCGCCGCGCCGCGCGTAGAGCCCGGCCAGTCCGCAGGGCGCCAGCACCACCGGCAGCGCAAGCGACTCGCCTAGAACCTGCGTCGAAAGGTCGAGCCGCGACACATCGCAGAGCACGCGCTGGCGTAGCTTCAGCGCATCAAGATCCGCCCGATTCGCCGCCAGGGCGCGCTCCGCATAGGACCCGCCGTTGAGATAGTCGAACAGGGATCGCGGCAGTCGCTCCTGCGCCTGTCCGCGATAGTCGGCCACCGAAGCCAGCACCGCCATATCCGCACCCTCGTTGTCGATCTTTGGCGGAACTTGCCAGAGCGATTGTCCGGGCATTTTGATTCAGATCAGACTCGCGTCGCGGAGCGGTGCAGGCGAATGATCGGACGCGTCCCCCTTGACTCAAATCAAGAACACGCTGCGGCCATCGATCTATGTTTCTCCCTCGTATGCCATGCATTCCGGACGGAGCGCTTCCCGATGAATCTTCAGCCCGGACTTCCATGCGGAACCCAATCGGAAGTCACGCCGCGATCCAGCCTTTCGCATCGGCTCGATCGGCACCATCTAAAGCCAGCCCTATCTGACGGCTTTCTCGCCCTCGATTCGACGCACGGCGATCTCGACGATCTGTTCGCCACGCATCAGGAGCAGATCATCGCGCAGGACTTCAGGCTCGCCGCACGGCTGCTCAATCACTATCGCGAGCGCCTGTTCCTGCACATGCGCCAAGAGGAGGCGCATCTGCTGCCCTTGTATTCGCATCGCCGCGGACGGCGCGAACGCTCGGGAACTCCAGCGGCGGAGATCTATTACGCCGAGCACCGCAAGCTGCGCGAGCTGATCGATCGCGTCTCCCACGACTTCACGTTCCTGCTGCGGCCGCAGCCTTCGCGCCTGCAGATCGTTGCGATGATCGAACGCGAATCACAATTCAAGCGCGTTCTGGAGCACCACGGCGAACGCGAGCGCAGCGAGTTGTACGTTGAGCTCAACCGGCTGACAGCCGCCGCCGAGCGCGACGCACTGGTCGCGCTATGCCTGAGTGAGTGGCGCGACGGCGGTGCCTGACGTCCAACTCAGGCACTCGTTCTCCCCCAACTCGTAGGACAACCTGCCGAACACCTCACTCAGCTAGTTGCAGTGGAGATGAGCACATCCTCCGCGTCGGGCCTGGAGATCACATGGGCCTTGGCCACTTCGAACTGGTCAGCAGCACCCCGCTGATACTTATGCTGCCGACGATCTTGTATCGCCGAATCGCAGAAAACACCTGCGATAACCCGCCACTGCATCCCTGCAGCGGCGCGACCTCCGGCCATTCAGGTCTCGAATCGATCTGCCACGATCAGGGCATGGACACGAAAGCGCCATCGGTGCACATCTCGTGCACGAACATCGCATCACCGACGTCTGCCGCAAGCACGTCCGCGGACAGGGAGATCGTTGCACGATCGTACGGCTGAGTGACGCGGCGTCCGATGACGGCGTACGTCGGGCCGGTGAGACCCGTGCCGAGCAGGTCCAGCGCCGTCGCATCGAGCACAACTGGCGCTTCCTGCGGAGTTGCGCTGTCACCGAGGTACGTCGCGACGGTCACGCTGGTCAGCAGGCCCAGGTCCAGGAGCCCCGGCGGGAACGAGACCGCGAATACCGCATAACGGCCTGCAGGGATAGATGCCGGTTCCGGAATCAGCACGCTCTGGTCAAGTGAATCAATCGCCGTGCCCAGGAGACTTGCCGTCAGGGTGAACGTCGACGCTGTACGCAGCGTTCCGTCGATGGCAAGTTCCTTGTCGCCAACGCTGTTGAGCAGGTCCGTTGCGCTGTTGCCTCCGAGCGAGTTCAGCAGTCCCGTCAAGGTGTCGCCGGCCAAGCCGTTGGCGCCCACTTCCGTCGTGGCCCCGGCCGTCGACTGCGCGCTACGCGTGCAGACGAATCCGAAGTTGGTGCCATCGCCAGCAATCGGAGTGTCCTCTTCCAGGATGATGCCGTCGACGACCGGGTAGTTCGGATTCGTCGGGTCGTTGGGGAATCCGGTATCGGTGTTGGTGCCGTCGCCGGTGGGCGTGCCATCGTCGCCGATGCCGTCATCGGGATCGATGGGACCGCTTCCGTCGTTACCAGGCCCTCCGCTCCCGGGACTTCCGGATGAGCCGTCGAAGTCCGCCTGGCAACCGACGAGCCCTGCCGAGAGCAGCGAAACAAGAAGCGTGATGGGAAGGAGACGCTGTGTTTTCATGGTCAGTCCTGATGAATGTCCAATTGGCTTAGTTGAGGATGCGTAGTTCAACGCGACGGTTGCGCTCGCGACCTTCTTCGGTGTCATTGGTATCGCGCGGCTCCGACTCGCCGTAGCCCTTGACGCTCATCTGCCCGTCCGGGACACCGTGGTCGACGAAGTACTGCTTCACCGCCTGCGCGCGTCCTTCGGCGAGCGCCTGGTTGTATTCGTCGGTGCCGATGTTGTCGGTGTGGCCGGCGATCTCGACCTGCATGTCCGGATACTTCTTCAGGATGTCCGTCGCCCAGTCGAGAATCGTCTGCGCATCCGGACGCAAGCGGATCTTGTCGAACTCGAAGGTCACGCCCTTGAGTTCGATGATCTTGTCGAGCGTGCAGCCATTGCCGGCGACGCGATCTCCGGTTGGCGTGTTCGGACACTGATCCTTGTCGTCGACGACCCCATCGCCATCGGCGTCGAGAAGTCCGGTGGAGACCTCGACGGTGCGTACGACTTCTTGCGGCGCTGCAGCTTCGGCTTCGTGTGCTTCAAACAACGGAATCTCGATGCCGAGATTGATGCGCGGCTCCCAGTAGCCTTCCTGGAAGTCGTCGTAGACGTAGCGCGCTTCGCCGCGCAGGCGGATCTGACCGGCTTCGGTGACCGCGCCGGAGACCACGCCGATGCCGACATTGCCGGTCCAGGACCAGTCGTCCTCGGAGTCCGGCAGGGTATCGTTGTAGGCGGCGGCGAGGCCGCCGAGCAGGTACAGCGCGCCTTCAAAGCGGTTGCCGAACGTGTAGGTCAGGTCGGCGCCGAAGCCGTTGCGGTACAGATCGATGCCGGCGGTCTTGTCGGTCTCGTAGTTATCGAGCGCGAAACCGAGTTCGTAGCCCCAGCGACTGTCCTCGAACGCCGTGCCGTACAGCACCTGGACGCCAGTGGCGTAGTCGAGGTTGTCGTTGCCGCGCATCTCATCGGCGAAGGTGTAGCCGCCGAGGATGCCGACGTAGCTCGAAGAGGTCAGCTGGGTCTCGTGTGCGTTGGCCGGGACCACGAACAGCCCCGCCAGCGTGACGGCGCAACAGGCACAAAGGTGCTTCATGAATGCCCCCGATTGTTATTGGCTGGCGTCGTCCCTATGCCTGCGCGAGTGGCGCGACGTCGAAGCCTAGCAACCGTTTGAGCTTCTCGATCTCAACGACGTTCGGGCAGAACGCCAGCCGGGCGAGCTCCGCTTCGCGGCACGCGAGCGCACGATCGCACGCGGCCTTGCAGGGACAGGCGCGGCACGCTGCGATCTGGCGCTTGATCACGGCAACCGGAACCGCACGCAGATAGGCGCGGAGGTCGAACTGTCGATTCTCCAGCATCAGACGCAGACGCAGACGCGCCAGGCGCAGCCTCTGGTAGCCGCGCACCAGCCACGTGTCGTCGTCGGCATCGTTCAAGGCCAGCAGAAAGAAAATGGCCACGCACACCGTGAACACTCCGAGGAGCGCGTAGATGTATGGCGCAATGGGAATGCCGCTCGTGAAGCTCGCATCGATCATGGCCGTCTCCTGCATGCGGGCGACGTGCGCCCCTTGCGTATCATTATTCGGGACCGCGCTGCGGGCGAGTTGATCTGGATCAAATGTCTCCGCGGCGTTCCGTGCGGACGGGCGCCATGGCCAACGCAACAGGGCTCGCGTCACAATGATGTTGACGATCCCGGACTGCGGACGAAGAGTCGCACGTATCGCGCCAAGGGTCACGCCGTGAAACACGTGATCCAGGTCTAGCCGCGTCCGCAGATCGCCGCGAAAGTCCACGCGCAGATCCTGATTCATTACCGCGGTCAGCGGCACGGATGCGGTCACGCGCGCCAGCGTGTCGACGTGAACCTCGAGCGGCAGCTGAAGGTTGAACCGCAGCGGCAGCCGCGCCCGGAAGCGGACGTTGCGGTACTGCTTGGCGCCCGCATACTGAAACTGTGTCGCTGCCTCGATCTCTGCGGTTGTCGTCACCGGCAAAGAGACGGTGTGCCGCACCATGAGGCGCACCGGCACCCGCTGATCGAACTGGGCGCGCAGACGGTAGCGCCCGCGCAGCGGAACGCTCAGCGTGTCGCGCACCGGCAGCACAGTCTCGACTTGTCCGCGCACCTGCAGTCGCTGCAGGCGCGCCGCATCCAGCGTCGCGGCCATGCCTTCCTTGAAGCGGATCTGCATCGGCTGCTGCTCCATCAGAACGTCGGGTTGCAGCTGCGTCGGAACCGAGAACGTCAGCACGGCGACTCCCATGCCGATGAGCGCGGCGGCCGCGGCCGCAATCAGCGCCAGCAGCAGCGCGCGCAGCAGCGTCATGGCCGGTCTCTGAGCAGGCGTAGCGCGTCGATCGGCAAGTCGATGTCGGCCGACTGCACTTCGATCAGCACCGGCGTCGGATCGATCACGACACGTGTGTCGAGAGGGCCGATCACCGGCATGCTCAGGCGGCCACGGATCGGGATGTCGGCCTCGAACTCCGTTTGCAGCGGTACGTTCAGCACCTGATCGAACTTGATCGCCATCGGCGCATCGAACTTCAGCGGCATGTCCTGATCGATCGGAATGGTCAGGCTGATCGGCACGTCCGCCTTGATCGGGATGAGCCCGCGGATCGGCAGTCGTTGCCGCACGCCGAGAAATTCGGTTTCGACGACGGTATTGAGCGGGATCGCCTGGTCGAGGTGGAGCTGGTGCTTCACCGGCACGTCCATGCGGATCCGCACCGGACTGTCGAAGTGGGCGACGACGTTGAGCGTATCGGCGACCGGCAGCTGCAGCGTCTGGTTCACCGGCACACGCGCATGGATCGTGTCGGCGATATCCACCTCGACCGGATCCAGCACTTCGGCGTGCATGCCCATGGGGTCCTTGATAACGATGTTCATGTCCTGATTTCGCACCGGTAGCTGCAGGCGGTCCGGTTTGAGGATCGCCAGACCGCCGATGAGGCCGCCGGTCACGCCAGCCGCGGATGACAACGTGAACAGCAGGACGAGGGCCGGGCCGCGCATCAGAACTCCACCGATAAGGACAGGGAAAACTGGTCACGGTCACGCAGCACGTTGCGCCGGGTGCCGCCGATGTGGACCAGCTGGCCCACGTCCAGCCGCCAGGAACCGCGCGCGATGCCCAGCGCTGCGAAGCCGATCTTGCGTCCGGCCAGAAAATTCTCCGCAAGACCGGGACCGACGCCGGAGACGTCGTGGACCAGAAACAGTGCCGGCGACAGGCGCACACGGCTGTGCAGCAGGTCGTCGTACTGCAGCACCACGCCGGTGCGATAGCCCCAAGCGT
>JBFFJL010000178.1:0-7755 GCA_041555955.1 Nevskiaceae bacterium | reverse complement strand
TGTTGCCGAGTTGTGTTTGTTGAAAAGTTTCGGGTGATTAAACACACAACTTTCTGACGCATAGTTGTAGAGGCAGGCTGTCGAGAATGTACCTGTTATAGAAAGGTTCTCAAACGTGTGTACATCCGATGATAACTGGTCATCTATTCTGCCTATCTGAACACCGATTGTCGGCGTTAAGGTTGCATCACCCCATATAGAAACATCCACCCATCGGCCATACCGTGAGTAGAAAGCATCTATAACGCACTTGCCATTGGTCTGCCCAAGAATAATCGCGCCGGACATTCTAACAGTCCATCCGCTGCCTCTTATCCCGGTAGCATTAATCGGGGTTGTAACAACATACTGACCGGGAGGAAAAACTAATTCATAGTTATAGGTAACTGTTCCAGAGTCATAAGCTGCCCTCAACGCATCAAACGCGGCATTGATCGCAGCCGTGTCATCCGCAAAACCATCGCCCACCGCACCAAAGTCTTTGACCGATATCACTTCACGCAGCTTTGCACCCACGTTGGTTGCTACCGATCCGGCACCCCCCTGGTCGTAGGTGGTGGTGTCGGCCGTGCCTGATGATACGGATACCGAATCAGATGAAACAAACTGAACGGTGTCGCCAGCATCAAGACCAGAGGTAAACGTCACCGTGTTGGCATCTGTCTCGGTATAAGCCGATGGCGCCTGCCTGACACCGTTAATGTATGCGGACAGGTTGTTAATGCCGGGGACATAACTCATCGTTGTGAGAGTAAAGGCCTTCTGCCCGGCGGTCGCTGTCTTTGTTTCTGTTAGATAGGATGAACTTAATTCGTCATGAATCTCGACATCAGTTATCGTTTGAGTAGTAACGCCCGTGCCTGATACAACGATGTCATACCAGCCATCGGCAATATAAAACGAGAAATAGCCTTTCGTGTCAGTCGTGACAGGATTAGCAGTGGTCGTAACTCCATTGTCTGAGTACAGCGTTGCATCATTGCTGGTGCCGGCCATCTTGACCGCCACAGATGCCCCGTTAACGGCATCGCCACGCGTATCGACAATGTAGTCGAAAAACTTTTTCATTCTGCTTCAGACACCAGCTTCGCCAGCGCTTCGGTCTTGATGCGCGCGAAATATTCAATCCCAAGTTCGTCGGCTTTGGCCTTCAGCGCGTCACGGTCCAGCGTGTCTGCCTCGGCGGTTTCTTCAGCCACCTGCGGTGCCTTACCGGTCACCTCTTCAAGCGTGCTGTACTTGCGGAACTTCGTGACCAAGCTGTCCTCGGTAACCTCAACGGCATCACGCATGAAGCTATACCCGTAGGCATTAATGCATACCTGGTCGCTTATGTTTCTGAAACTAGCCATCACTTTTCCTCATAATAAAAAACGGGGGCCGAAGCCCCCGTCATTGCCAGTTACGGCGTGCGGTAGTAAAGAACCACCCGGACAGTGCCTGCAACCGGAGTACCTGCGCCAGCCGTGACCGTTACGGAGATATTCTCCTCTTGGGTCGTGGTTTCTGCCTCGGTAATGTAGACACCCGCAAAGGTGTTGACAGCCGCTGCCTGACCGATACTGCCCGTACCGGCCAAACCATCGGCATCACCGCTGTCGCCGACATCCAAATCGAGTGAAGTAGCCGAATCCAGATCATCGGTTGCAATATAACCACCGACATAAATAGCACCGGCAGGCACCTTGCCGAAGATGATGACATCGGCGGTGGCAAGTTCGCCAGTCGTAATTTCGTGACTGACATCGAGAACACACAGTTCGCCAGAACCGCCCTTGTAGGCGGTATTGACGTAACCGTTAGCGTAAGTTGTAGCCATTGGTAGCCTCCTTAGACCTTAACAGCAGTAGTGAAGATGGTCAGCATGCCGTGCTGCTTCTGGTTGAAGAACGACTTCTTGATGTCGTGCTTGCACTCCACAGCAACGCCTGGCTGGAAACCGTAGTCGTAGTCACGGTCAACAATGACCCGCGGACGTTGACCCAGGCCGAAACTCAGCGCCTGTGCGCCACACAGGAAAGCCGGTGCAGTACGGACGCCTGAGTTGCCACCTGTCAACAGGTTAAGCGTGGTCAGTGTGCCGTCGATACCGTCCACCTTGGCCGCAATCTCCGGCACCTCGCGGACGATAATGCCGTCCCACAGCAGGTCACCGTCACGGAACAGCGGGTTGCTGGCTCCGCGTGCGCGTGCGTCCTGATTGGCAGACACCATGGTGGTGTTGCGCTTCAGTTGTGCGAACGCATACGGATCCATGAACAGGATGTACCACTCTTCGTCTTCCGCTGTCTTGATCGGACGAATGTGCGGATCAGCCATCTTCGCCATGCGCTTGGCAAGAGAAAGTATGTTGGTGCCAGCAGCACTCATTGAGTCTGCAGTTGTATCGACCTTGGCAAGGTCGGTCACAAACACACCGCTGTAGTTAGACTCGTCAGCGCCGAACAGCACGCGGTCAGAGTTCTGTGTCAGCCATGAGTTTGCCTGGGCAACGGATGCGTCTTCCATATCGACGTAAGTGCCGGTCGCATCCAGTGCCATCATTGCATCGATGTCATGGTCGCGGGTCAGTTCCATTGCCCAGTCAAGCAGCAGCGGACGTGCCGCACGCATCAGGTCAATGGCAGGCTTATCCATCTCTTCCTTGTCGAACTCCACCGCATGACGGTAGTAGGTCGGGGTCAGGGTCAGGCCGTAGTTGCCAATTGCCTCGCCATTGCCGCGCAGGGTGCTGGACCCGGATACGCCGGTTCCCTGCAGACGGGTGACAAGCGGCACTTCGATCTGCTTTTTGCCTTCCTTGATGTTAATAACATTGTTAACGCCAGTGCCGGTGTAACGGGCAAAGCGATTACCGCGGATATACTCCTTGAAGAAGTCGGCAAGAAATTTGGTGACGACTAATTCAGAAGCTGTTTGGGTGTTAGCCATGTTGCTCTCCTAGAATTATGTATTAGCGCCCGAGGATGTCCTCGAGGCCTTCATTTGTGACCGATGGAGAGTTGTTCCCACCAGCCGCCCGTGCATCTGAGAGTGAGCCAGGAAGGTTGGCTGTCTTTTCGTACTGGGCAATCTTCTCCTCCATGGCCTTCAACCTGGCCTCGGACTTGAGTTGCTCTTCCTTGCGTACACGCGACTCGAAATCGTCAATCGATCCGATCTCACGCATCCTGATGGCCTCTGCTGCCTGCTTGTATGCAAACTCGGCAGGGTCAGGGCTTGCGCCCATCTGCTGCCACAGCATGGGGTTCTCGTTCGCCATGGCGGTAAACTGCTCCACCTTGGCATCGAAATCCTCATGGCGTTGTCGTGCGGCCTGTTCAGACCAATCGATCCGCGCACGGGCAATCTTTGCCTCCATGCGTTGCTCCATCGTCTGTAAGGCCCGGTCCGGGTCTTCAAAGAAATCGGGCGCCTCTTCGGGTTCTGCCCTCTGAGTCATCCGCTCTTCGAGTTCACGGTTTTTTGCACGAATCCGCGCAAGTTCGGCCTTCATCGCCATTACAGCGTCTTCCTCGACCTTCGACTCCTCAGATGCCGGCGACACATCTGCTGCAGGTTCTTCTGCAGTTTCTTCGCCCGTGGTTTCAATGCCCTCCGCTGATTCCGCGGCCGGTTCATCCTCTGCGCTAGAGGCAAACTTGCCGGTTTCATCTCGCGGCTGTTCTGCAGTGTCTGCTACCTCGGTAGCTTCTGCTGCAACATCTTCACCCGATAGGATTGCTTCAAGGTCGTCACTCATAACTCTCTCCTTGCCTTACGGCAAAAACGCCCGATACCCCCGGCGACAGGTCGCGCCCGATAAACCCCGGCGACAGGCAACAAAAAACCCGCGAGCGGGTCATCTATTCAACTAAATCTGTTCAATCTACAGCCGACCACCGTTCAACAACTGCATCTGCACGGCCGTCTCCAGCGCCGTGGCATCTGCCTCGGCACTCGCTTTCGCCGCGGCCGCTGCATCACGCTGCGCCTTGGCGTTGTTCTGTTCGATCTCCGACACAATGCCGGCCTTCTGCAGTTCGGCCTGCTCCTGTTCCTGCTGCTGGCGCTGCTGCTGCTCTTCCGGTGATCCACCCTTCATGCGTTCGAGGATCTGCGCCTTGTTGCGTAACTGCGAGGCCTCGATGATCATGTCGAACGGGATCGCCTGCGGGTTGGCCTGGTACATCTGCGCCAGCATCTCGAACTGCTCCATCTGCAGCGTGACACTGTCCGGCGCGTCCTCGAGGATGATGTCCACGTCGAGTTCTGCGACCGCATTCTCCATGTCCACCACCTGGCCGAGCCGCGGGTCGTTCGCCATCTCCGGCGGCACCGGACCCAACTCGCCTTCCAGTTTCTCGCCGACCGTGATCGGGCGGTTCAGGCCCACCCACTTCAGGTTTTTCTCGTCGTCGGTGACGCGTATCCAGCGTTCCTCGGTCCAGTACTGCTTGATGCGGTTCCAGCACTGCCGGTAGACGCGTTTCTGCCACGAACGCAGCGAGTCGAACACCGGACCCAGTTCCATCGAACCGGACTGCTGCCGCGCCATCAGCGCGCGTCCCGACATGACCCGCTCTTCCTTGCCCTGCAGCGCCGCATTGGCGCCGATGGCGTCGATCTCGCCCTTGGCCTCCTGCAGCAACGCCAACTGGCCCTGCGCTAGGTCATTGGTGGACAGCACCTCGAAGCGCATGCCGGGCTGGACCTCGACGTGGCCGTCAGGCCGCGCCAGTTCCCGCTTGGTAGCATCGACATCATCGACCGCACCCTTCTCCGACAGCGTCTGGCGCATGGTCAGCAGGTGCAGTGCCTTGGAGCGGCGCTTGTTGATCTCGTCTTGGATATCGATCAGGCCGCGCACTATGCCGTAGCGGTTGCCGTCACGGTCAACGAACGCCGACTGCATCTCCAGGCCGCACTCTGGTTCGTCCTCGTCGTTGATGAACGGCGACACCCGCGGCTCCTTGACGAAGCCGGCAGAGGTAAACATCGCCCAGTGCCACTGGCCCTTTTTCTTGTACCAGATGCTGCAGATCTTGACCCGGTTGCGCGACTTATCGACCCAGCGGATGCGCGGTGCGTCATCGTAGGTTTCGGACTCGGTCGAGTTGGAGATCGCCTCCGTAATCACGTCCGGGTTGCCGAGTTCTTTGGCATCCTCAAGGTCCATCCACACCACGGCGCCTTTGTACTTGGCGTCCGAGAAGTCACGGCGGCGTGAATGCGGATCCCAGAACAGCCGGTCCCACGGGTACTGACGGATGACCACCTCGGGACCGTGCTTGCCCTTTTTCATCAGGATCTCGGCGCCGCCGGTCCCCTCGATGAGCATGTTCTCGAACACGTCACTGCGGGTGTAGTCGAACTGGTTGTTGTCCAGCACGTAGCGTATCGAGTCGGTCGCCGCCTCGGCGGCTTCCTCGTGGACCGGTGTGCGCGGGAAGGCCTTTGGGTCGGAACGCGCCTGGCGCTCCATGCCGAGCAGGAAATCGACCTTCGGCTTGATGCGGTTAACGACAATCGGCGGCTGCTTGCGTGCGTTCAGCTTGGCGATCTCTTCAGCCGTGAACTGCTTGTGATCGACGTAGTCCCGGTCGCGCTCACTGAGCCGGCGCGAGTCCTCGGTGGACTGCTCGGCGTTCTCGTAGTACTCGATCAACGTCTCGAGCACGCCGGCATTCTCGTCCGCGCTGCTATCTTTTTTCACACCGTCTTCCAAGAGCCTTCACCTTTGAATCGCCGGCCCCACGCATCAACGCGCGGTGCCTGAGTAGTTTCGCTGACCATGGCCGGGATGACCTGGTCCAGCAGTTGCCCGAACAGGCTGCACACATCGACGGCATCGTCGTGTGCGCCGGCCGGGAAGCGCAGCAACTGGTCGAGGAGCCGGTGGCCGGCCTCGGTGTTGGGCAGGTGGACCTTGCCCATACTGGCGCGTGCCTGAAACGACCGCGCCCGTGTCGGCTTGTCGCGCACGCTCGGCACCCACTCGATCCTGCAGTAGGCCTTGCGCTCACGCATGCGCTTCAGCATGAACGGCTCGACCGACTTGCGGATGACGCCGGCCTCACCACCCCAGAGCAGCGGCCGGTGCGCCTCGATCAGGTCGCACTTGGCGTCGATCCATGCATCTGCTGCCGTCTGGCCCCACCACCAGTCGGCGATGTAGATGTCTTCATCGGCATCGACACCAAAAATCCCATGCTCGGTATAGTCGCCGGCATCCTCGGTGACCGCATAGTCTGAGGCGCCGTAGAAGCGCAGGTTGTCCGGCAGCGCGTCATACAGGTGAAACCACTCCCGCTTGAAGAACGTGCCTTCATCGGGCTGTGGCTGCTGCTGGTAGAGTGCTGACCAGTCACGTTCGCCGATGGCGGCGCGGATACGCTCTAAAGCCTGCTCGTCGTACCACTCCGGCCACAGCGCCTTGCCATCATCCAGTGCCGGCAACTCCAGCACGGTCCACTTATCGCCGCCAGGGGCGTTCAGCAGCCGCCCGGCGAGGTCATCGTCGTGCCACCTGGTCTGGATCAACGCTATGGCGCCGCCCGGCATCAGGCGCGTGTAGAGCGTCGAGGTGTACCACTTCCAGACCTTGTCGCGGACAATCTGGCTGTCGGCCTCTTCGCGGTCCTTCAGCGGGTCATCGATCAACGCCACATGCGCGCCGCGTCCGGTAATGGCGGTGCCGACACCGGCCGAGACGTAGCTGCCGCCGTGGCTCGTGTGCCAGCGGTTCGCGGCCTTCGAGTCCGGCGCCAGGTTCACATCGAACACGTTGCTGTAACGCTGGCTGGCAACGATGTTCCTGACCTCGCGGCCGAAGTCGCTCGACAGGTCCGAGTTGTAGCTGGCCGCGATGATCTGCTTGCCGGGGTTGCGGCCCATGTACCAGGCCGGGAACCGGCGCGAGGCCAGTTCTGACTTGCCGTGCCGCGGCGGCATGAAGATCATCAGCCGGTCCAGTTCACCGCGCTCGACCGCTTCCAAAGCATCGCAGATCCGGCGGTGGTGTGCCGCGGCCTGGTACTCCGGGTTGGTGTACTCAGTGAACGCTATCAGGTTCTGTCGGCTTGCTCTTCGTGCGAGCAATTCGACTGCGGCCTGCTGCGGCGATATGTGCGAGTTCGTCGCTGCTGAGTTCATCGGCTTCCTGTTTGTGTGTTACATCGGCCTGAATCTGCTGCGGTATCAGTTTCGCGGCGATGCGGTAGAAGTCGGACGGATGTTCGCGCGCCCATTCAACCATGTGCGTGACTTCACCCAGTTGCTGGAAGGTCTGCAACACGGCGTCCTTGATGGTCAGCGTGATCTTATTGGGCGTGCCTTTCTTCCGACCGCCGGTCTTCGGTGTACCTTTCTTTCTGCCTGGAGTAGCCATTTTCTGTATTTTCTACAAGAGAAACCCTCAGTTGGCGTCAACAATACTGTCAATGCGCCTGCGCTTGAACTCTGCAGCGTCTTCCTTGAACTGTTGCAGCATTTGTTTCTTCTTCTTCTTCTTCTTTTTCACAGGCGCGCTGTAGGCCGATGTGCTTTTACCGCCACCGGTCATCTTCATCCACTCGTCGCCGAGGGTCATTACCTCACCAGCCCGTAATCTGACGTGTAGTCGCTGGAATTATCCCTGATCACCACATCGATGTAGCGTTCAAACGTATCGCCGGCCGCGGTCGTGATCTGGTTAACCGCCCGGTAGCGGCCGACATCGCCGGACAGCCGCGCGGATGTTGTCGTGGTGCTGTTTTGTGCGTTCGCAATGGTCAG
>JBFFJL010000177.1:0-7801 GCA_041555955.1 Nevskiaceae bacterium | reverse complement strand
TTCGCCACTACGGAACTTACGACGTCTTGCTCGGCGCAATGAAGAGTTACCTCGTAAGTGTGCGCGATCAAACTGTGTACATCGATGCTTTACAACACGCGTTTGAGTTCCACGCGTGCGCCGATCAGCTCGACGATATCGGTTCGAGCGAGCAGATCGTGAATGAAGGAATCGGGGATGCGTCCGGCCATGAAAGGCAGTGTCCAGTGTCCAGTGCCCAGTTTCCAGTGCGCCGCTGCAGGGGGCTGACCCTGATGCGGGAGTCGGCGCCCCCGCCCGACCGGGGCAACTAGCCCAGGCGAGCCTTGATCAGGCCGGACAGCTTGCCCATATCGGTACGGCCCTGGGCTTTTGGCTTGACCCAACCCATGACCTTGCCCATGTCCTTGCCGCCCGAGGCACCGGTTTCGGCGATGGCCTGATCCAGCAGTGCCGCTACTTCGGCTTCGCTGAGCTGCTGCGGCAGATAGCCGATCAGCACTTCGATTTCGGAGGCTTCCTTGTCGGCGAGATCGGGGCGGTTGCCGTTACGGAACTGGTTTTCCGAGTCACGGCGCTGCTTGACCATTTTCTCGACCGCGGCCTGAACCACGGCGTCGGTCAGCTGCACGGACTCGACCACTTCACGCTGCTTGAGCTCGGCCTGCAGCATGCGCAGCACTGAAAGGCGCGGCTTGTCACCGGCGCGCATGGCGGCTTTGACGTCTTCGGTGATGCGGGTGGCGAGTTCGGACATGTCAGTAATTCTCAGAAATGCAAAAAGCGGCCTTGGGCCGCAATCTGCTTACCGCCAAACGAAACCGCCGATTAAAACAGGCGGATACGGCGATTCGATTCGCGCTGAACCTTCTTGGCCTGGCGCTTGACCGCTGCAGCGCGCTTGCGCTTGCGCTCCTGGCTCGGCTTTTCGAAATACTCGTGCTTGCGCAGGTCGGTCAGGACGCCGGCTTTCTCGCAGGTGCGCTTGAAGCGGCGGACCGCAACTTCAAAAGGCTCGTTGTCACGAACGCGGACAGAAGGCATACAAACTCACTCTCTATTTATTCACAGAAGAGGCGCCCGAAGGGCCTCGAAAAGGGCCGCGATTCTATCCGGACTATTGCCGGGACGCAAATGCCGCAGAGCGGCGCCGGATACACTATGCGAATGCCGAATACCGCATTGCGCTCCGGCCCGATCCTGGGCATCGAAACTTCCTGTGATGAAACCGCCGCCGCCATTTATGACGGTGAGTCCGGCCTGCGTGCACACACCCTGTATAGCCAGATCAGGCTGCACGCCGAATATGGCGGAGTCGTGCCGGAGCTGGCCTCGCGCGATCACGTGCGCCGGATCAACGGCCTGATCCGCACGGCGCTGAGTGATGCCGACGTGACGCTGTCGGATCTCGGCGGCGTGGCCTACACCGCCGGGCCGGGCTTGATCGGCGCGTTGATGGTGGGCGCCTCGGTGGCCGCTGGGATCGCAGCGGCGCTGGAGATCCCGCTGATTCCGGTCCACCACATGGAGGCGCATCTGCTGGCGCCCATGCTGGAACATCCCGCGCCGGCGTTCCCGTTCGTGGCTCTTCTGGTGTCCGGCGGGCATACCCTGCTGGTCGAGGTGCAGGGGTTGGGGCGATATACCTTGCTTGGGCAGAGTCTGGACGACGCCGTCGGCGAGGCCTTCGACAAGACGGCCAAGCTGTTGGGCTTGCCGTATCCCGGCGGCCCCGAACTGGCCCGGCTGGCGCAAAGCGGGCAGCAGCCGTCGAAATACCGGTTTCCGCGACCGATGACCGATCGGCCGGGCCTGGATTTCAGTTTCAGCGGACTGAAGACCGCGGTGTTGACCGCGCTGAAGCCTGACGCATCCGAGCAGGACAAGGCGGATCTGGCCTGGGCGTTCCAGGAGGCAGTGACCGATACGCTGACGATCAAAGCGACACGCGCGCTCGACGCCTGCGGTGCGCGGCGGCTGGTCGTTGCCGGTGGGGTCGGCGCCAATCTGCGTCTGCGTGAGAAGCTGGGCGCGCTCGCGCAGCAGCGCGAGGTTGAGGTGTACTTTCCGCGGCAGGCGTTCTGCACCGACAATGCCGCGATGGTGGCCTACACTGGCTGGCTGCGCCGCAGCGAAGGCCGCAATGCCGATCAGCGGCTGTTCACGACGCCGCGCTGGCCCTTGTCCGAGTTGCAACCGCCACAGG
This sequence comes from Nevskiaceae bacterium, assembly GCA_041555955.1. Lineage (GTDB taxonomy): Bacteria > Pseudomonadota > Gammaproteobacteria > Nevskiales > Nevskiaceae > Solimonas. The sequence continues at coordinate 5,616 of JBFFJL010000177.1, read as the reverse complement.
CTCACGCGCTTGAAGGAATAGTGTGATGGATACGGTTTTTCTGCAGGGCCTCGAAGTCGAGGCGATCATCGGTGTGTATGGCTGGGAGCGTCAGCTGCCGCGCCCACTGATTTTCGATCTGGCGCTGGGCGTGAATACGCGCGAGGCGGCCAGCAGCGATCACGTGCGTGACGCAGTCGACTACGCCGCTGTGGCCGAGCGCGTCAGCGCGATCACGCGGGAGTCGCAACCCGCGTTGCTGGAAACGTTGGTCGAGACGATTGCGCGGCGGCTGTTCGACGAATTCCCGATTCAGCAGCTGCAGATCAGCGTCAACAAGCCCGGTGCTGTGGCCAAGGTCAAAGCCGTTGGTGTGCGGATCGAGCGCCGTCGCGAGGACTACGTGGCCTGCGGGCGATGACTGCGCTGCGGGTCAGCACCGATCCGGCCGACCTGGATGTCGCGCTGATCCACCATTTCTTGTCCGAGCAATCCGGCTGGGCGCGCGGCATCGATCGCCAGCGGGTTGAGCGTTCGCTGCAGCATTCACTGTGCTTCGGTGGCTATCTGGGCACGCGTCAGATCGCATTTGCGCGAGTGATTTCAGACTATTCAACCTTCGCCAATCTGGTCGATGTCTTCGTGCTGCCGGGGCATCGGGGCCGGGGATACGCCAAAACGCTGATGCAGGCGGTGATGGCGCATCCGCAATTGCAGGGCCTGCGCCGTTTCACCCTGGCCACGGCCGATGCGCATGGGCTCTATGCGCAGTTCGGCTTCAATGCGCCGCTGCGTCCGCAGACGCTGATGGAACGCTACGTGCCGGATCTGTATCTGCGCCCGCAGAGCGGGCAAGCCGCGGATTGATTCGGCGGCCTCAGGCCGGAATCGGCGGCAAGGCTTGTTGTGCTGCCACCAGTGCGGCGGCGAACGCGGCCAGATCGTCGTAGACCACGACATCGCGCAGCGCGTCGGCGTGCGTGGTTTCGGTCCTGCGGCCGTTGCCGGTGCGCACCAGCACTGGTCGGGCGCCGGCGGCGCGTGCGGCTTCGATGTCGCGCCAGGAATCGCCCACCACGGGAATCAGTTCCGGGCTCAGGTTCAGTCGACGCGTCAGGTCGGTGATCATGCCGGGTGCCGGCTTGCGCTTGGGCCCGGGCGAGTCCGGGTGATCCGGTGCGAATTCGATGCCATCGATGCGTCCCCCCAGCTCGGCCAGTTGCTGCTGCAGGCGGTCGTTCATCGCCGCGAACGCGTCGTAGTCGAAAAGGCCCTGGCCGATGCCGGACTGGTTCGAGGCCACGAACACGCGAAAACCGGCCTGACACAGGCGCGCAATCGCTTCGAGACTGCCGGGGATCGGAATCCACTCGGCGGCTGACTTGATGTAGTCGGGCGAGTCCTGATTGATCACGCCGTCGCGGTCGAGGATGACGATCTTCATGGGGTCCGGAGTGCGGTGCGGGCAGGCCGACAGTATGCCGTGTCGATCGCGTTCAGACCGTATTGATCACGCGGCCGGCGAAGAATGCGCAGATGTTGTCCACGGTGGTGTCGACGATGCGCTGCACGGCTTCGCGCGTGTTGAACGCCGAGTGCGGGGTGACCAGTACATTGGGCATGTGCATCAGGACCTGTTCGGCCGCGAGCACGGCCAGGGCCTGCGGTGCCGGTGAGGCGGCGCAAACCAGCTCCGCTTCTTCGCGGATTTCGGGTTCGCCCGGCAGCACATCGAGACCGGCTGCGGCGAGATGACCGCTGCGCAGCGCGCGGATCAGGGCCAGCACGTCGACCACGCTGCCGCGCGCGGTGTTGATCAGCACCGAACCGGGCTTCATCCGCGCCAATGCGGCGTCATCAATCAGATTGTGCGTCTGCGCGGTGGCGGGCACATGCAGCGACACCACGTCCGCCTCGGCCAGCAGTGCGTTCAGATCGCGAAATTCGATTCCGGCTTCCGCTGCATATACCGGGTCGGGTAGCGGATCGTAGGCCAGCACCGGCATGCCGAAGCCCTGCGCGATGCGGATCACATGGCGGCCGATGCGGCCGGTGCCGACCACGCCCAGGGTGCGACCGCTGAGGTCGAAGCCCTGCAGGTCCTCGCAGTCGAAGCCGCCAGCGCGCGTGCGCGCGACCCCTTCAACGATGCGATGGCTGATTGCCAGCAGCAGCGCGAAGACATGCTCCGCCACGGTGTTCTCACCGTAGGCGGGAACGTTACAGACGGTGATGCCGTGCTGTCGACAGGCGTCGAGGTCGATGTGATCGGTGCCGGTGGATCGGGTTGCGATCAGGCGCAACTGCGGTAGCTGTTCGATCATTGTGCGATCGATGCGCGAATGAATGAACACGCTGATCACATCGGCGTCGGCCGCTGCTGCGAGGCTGCCGGGATTCAGCGCGGCGGTTTCGAATCGCAGTGATTCGGCACCCAGTGCTTCAAATGCCGCACGCTCGCGCGGTTCGGTTTCGAACACGACCAGTTTCATCGGGGACTCTCATCTGCGCCTTGATGATCTCCAGTCTAGGCTGCAGGCGAAGACGCCGTGTTGACCGCGGTCAGTCGACGGGCGCGGTGTCCAGGAATCAGCCGGGCAGGCAGGACAGATCGGCGACCGAACGGCACAGGCGATCGAGTTGCGCCAGCAACGCCAGTCGATTGCTGCGTACAGCCGGATCGTCGGCGTTCACCATCACCGCTTCAAAGAATGCGTCGACCGGCTCGCGCAGCGAAGACAGATTGACCAGTTGCGCGTGGTAGTCGGGGGCCGTTGCGTTGAGTGTCTCCAGACGTCCCAGCTCGGCAAACAGCGTGCGCTCTTCGGCGTGCTCGAAACGTGCAGGATCGACGGCCGGCGTGGCTGCATCCAGTTCCGCGGCGCGCAGGATATTGCGGATGCGCTTGTTCGCCGCAGCGAGGTTGCCGGCTGCGGCTTCACGAGTGAACGCATGCACCGCACGCAGGCGCTGCAGAAAGTCGAGCGGCTGCGTGATCTGCATCGCCGCGACGGATTCGAACATCTCGGCACTGATCGCGCTGCCGTCGAGCGTCTGCCCGACCAGATAGGCGCGCAGGCGTTCGCCGACGAAGTCGAGCAGTTCGCGCAGCATCGAGTCGTCACGCACGCCGGCGCTGTGCTGTTCCAGCGCGGTCTGCAGCAGATCGCGCAGATCCAGTGGCAGCTCGGCTTCGAGACAGATGCGCAGCACACCCAGCGCGGCGCGGCGCAGTGCGTACGGGTCCTTGCTCGCGCTGGGCTTCTGGCCGATCGCGAAGATGCCGGTCAGGGTGTCGAGCTTGTCGCACAGTGCGACCAGCCGGCCTTCAATCGTCGAGGGAATCGGGGTGCCGTGCTGTGTCGGCAGATAGTGTTCGCGAACCGCCGTCGCCACGGCTTCGGGTTCACCGCACTGGCTGGCGTAGTACCCGCCCATCAGGCCCTGCAGCTCCGGGAACTCGAACACCATGCGCGTGACCAGATCGCATTTGCACAGTGCAGCGGCGCGCTCGGCCAGATCGGGCGATACGTTGAGTACGGTCGCAAGGTGCGCAGCCAGCTTGCGGATGCGTCCCACCTTGTCGGCGATGCTGCCCAGATCCTTCTGGAACGTTACCGTCTGCAGGCGCACGCCATAGGCTTCCAGCGGCTGCTTCAGGTCCTGCTCCCAGAAGAACAGCGCGTCGCTCAGACGCGGGCGCACCACGCGCTCGTTGCCCGCAACCACCTGCGACACTTCGGTCGATTCAATGTTGGCGATGGTGATGAACCACGGCAGCAGCTGGCGGTAGCTGGCGTCAGCGAACACCGTGAAGTAGCGCTGATTGGTTTCGACGGTGGAAACGATGACTTCCGGCGGCAGCTGCATGAAGCGGTCTTCCATGCGGCCGGTGATCGGCGCCGGCCACTCCACCAGCGCGGTGACTTCGTCGAGCAGGTCGGCGTCGATACGGGCAACACCCCCGATACGCGCAGCCTCGCTCTGCACCATGTCGCGAATCGCATCGCGGCGACTGCCGGCGTCGGCCCAGACTTTGGCCTGCTTCAACGACGGCGCGTAGTCCGCTGGCGATGCCAGCTCGATCGGCGCCGGTGCATGAAAGCGGTGCCCGTAAGTCACGCGGCCGGCGTGTTGGCCGAAGGCTTCCAGCGGCACCACATCCGCACCGAAGAGGCAGGCCAGCCATTGCACCGGGCGCACGAAAGTGGCGTCGCCAGCGCCCCAGCGCATGCGCTTGGGGACCAGCGTGTCCATCTGGCTCAGCGTCTCGGTCAGGATCTCCGGCAGCAGCGCGACGGTCTGGCGACCCGGCGACGTCTGCACAAAGTGCAGCTTGCCGTCCTTTTCGCCCAGCGCGTCGAAGTCGACGCCGCAGCTGCGCGCAAAGCCGAGGCCGGCCGGTGTCGGCTTGCCGTCCTTCAGCGCGGCCTTCAGCGCAGGGCCGGTGCGCTCCAGGGTCTGTTCCGGTTGTTGATCGCTGACGGCTGCAAGGCAGACCGCAATGCGGCGTGGCGTCGAAAACTGCTGCACGCCCTCGAACTCGACGCCGCGCTTGCGCAGGCCACCGCACAGGCCATCCGCAAGGGCTTGCGCCAGCGGGAGAACGTAGCGCGCGGGCAGGTCTTCAGTGCCGATTTCAAGCAGTAGATCGCGGGTCATGCGTACATCAGTGGGGTCAAAAGGACGCGTAGTGTCCGGGATCGGTGCTGATTCGCCAACTCGGTGAGGATTGGAGCGTGCCCGGTGGCGTTCAAGGCATCTTTTTTAACTATCGACTTATGCAAAACAATCAATTTCAACAATGACTCGCGACGCCTTATTGTTTCCGCAGGCCTAAGCGCCAATACCTGTAGCCGCCCAAGGAGACGACGATGACTGCCCTGAATTCCCTGTCGATGCCGCGCCGTTTCACCGCACCACTGGTTGCCGTGCTGGCTGCTGCGGCTATCGTGGATACGGCGACTTCCACTTGGCAACAGTGGCTGGCTGCCTATGCTGCGGTCCATTGAACGCACCGCCCAAGATGGCTTGGCATCAGGACGCGGAGTGGCGATGAACATAGTCGGGCTGGATCACCTTGTGCTGCGTGTGACCGATCTGCAGCGCGCGTTGGCGTTCTATGTCGATGGACTCGGCTGCGCGATCGAGCGACGTCAGGACGCAATCGGTCTGATCCAGCTGCGAGCGGGAAACGCCCTGATCGATCTGGTGCCGGTGGATGGCCCGCTGGGTCGCGCTGGCGGCGCCGCACCGGGGCGTGAAGGCCGCAACGTCGACCACTTCTGCCTGCGTGTGGAGCCGTTTGATGCCGTAGCGATTCACGCGCATCTGGCTGCCCATGGCGTCGCAGCCGGGGCGGTCGAATCCCGCTACGGTGCCGAAGGGCTGGGCCCATCGATCTACATCCAGGACCCCGACGGCAATGTTGTCGAACTCAAGGGACCGCCGCAGGTATGAGCGTGCTGCAGGCGTGCGGCGCGTGCCTCAGGCCGCTTCGCGGGCTGCGCCGAGCATCGGGAAGCCCAGCGTTTCACGCGCCTTGAAATAGGCCTCGGCGCAGCCACGCGCCATCGCTCGCACGCGCAGGATGTAGGCCTGACGTTCGGTCACCGAGATTGCGCCGCGGGCGTCCAG
>JBFFJL010000176.1:0-7846 GCA_041555955.1 Nevskiaceae bacterium | reverse complement strand
GCATGCTGCGCACAGACCGCACGCGTCGCGTGATGGATTCGGAACCGGAGAAGTACGCCGGCTTCTGGGATATCGCCGAGACGCCGGAGTTCACCGGCAAACTGATCGCGGCGCTGTACAACGATCCGCAGCGGCAGGAGAAATCCGGCCAGGTGCTGATTGGCGCCGAACTGGCGCAGGAATATGGCATGCCCGATCTCGACGGCAAGCAGCCGCCGTCGCATCGCCCGATGCTGGGCGGCCCGACGCAGGCGCATCCGGCCGTCGTCGAATAGCTTACTCGCGGACTCGGGGGCGTTGCCTGGAGGCAGCGCTCACCTGGGTATTTCCCGGGAGCGGGGACCGCAAACTGACGAGGCCTGCACTCAGGTGCGCGGTGCCTGCAGTCGCTGCGCAAACTCGGCTGCCGGCATCGCCTTGCCGAACAGAAAGCCCTGGCATTGGTCGCATCCCTCGGCAACCAGAAATTCGAGCTGCGCCTCCCGCTCGATGCCCTCCGCCAGCACACACAAGTCCAGCGCCCGCGCCACCGCGATGATGGTGCGCACGATCGCAGCTTCATTGGCGTCGTGCGGCAGGTTCGCGATGAAGCTGCGATCAATCTTCAATTTGTCGACCGGCATCATCTTCAGATAGCTCAATGACGAATAGCCGGTGCCGAAATCGTCGATCGCCAGGCGCACCCCCAGGGCCTTGAGCGCGTTCAGCTTTGCCAGCGTGGTCTCGCCCAGGTCCATCAGGCCGCGCTCGGTGATTTCCAGCTCGAGCACTCCGGCCGGCAAGGCATGCTCCCGCAGCAGTTTTGCAACCAGGTGTTCAAGTTCCTCGCCCCGGAACTGTTGCGGCGACAGATTCACCGCCACGATGTCGACCTGCAGCCCCGCTTCGAGCCAGGTGTGAATGTCCGCGCAGGCGGTTCGCAGCACCTGCCGGCCAAGCTCGGCAATGATGCCGCAATCCTCGGCAATCGGAATAAAGACATCGGGCGTGATTTCCGGCGCGCCGGACCGTTGCCAGCGCACCAGCGCTTCTGCGCCGACCAAGGCACGGTCGGACGCGCGATGGATCGGTTGATAGTGAACGTGGAACTCGCCCGCCGCGAGACCCCGGCGCATCTGCATTTCAATTTCCAGCCGCTCGCTGGCAATCTTGGTCAGCGACTCGGTGTAGAAACGGAAGGTGTTGCGCCCCTGCTCCTTGGCACGAAACATCGCCGCATCGGCATTGCGGATCAGGATCTCGCCATCGTCGCCATCGTTGGGAAAGACGCTGATCCCGACACTGGCCTGGATATACAGTTCATGTCCGCTGTCCAGGCGATACGGCTTCGCGACCGCGGACAACACGCTCTCCGCCACCTTGGCCGCCGCCATCGAGGTGCCGACATGTTCGAGCAGGATCAGGAACTCGTCCCCCCCCCAGGCGGCCCAGGGTGTCTTCTTCGCGCAAGGCCTTGCGCATGCGTTCGGCGACCGCCACCAGCAGCTGGTCACCGATCGGATGCCCCAGGCTGTCGTTGACGGTCTTGAAGCGGTCGAGGTCGAGAAAGAGTACGGCCACGCTGCTGCCATTGCGCCGGGCCTGATCCAGCGCGTGCGTGAGCCGCGATCCGATCAGCAAGCGATTCGGCAGTCCGGTCAGCGGGTCATGGTGTGCGAGATGCTCAAGCTGTTCCTCACTGCGCTTGAGCTGACTGATGTCGCTGGCCACGCCCACATAGTGGGTGGGTCGTCCGCTTGAATCGCGCACCACACTGATATTGAGCCAACCGGGGTGGATCTCGCCCGACTTGCGCCGGTTCCACACCTGCCCCTGCCAGTGTCCGCTATCGAGAAGACTGCGCCACATCGCCTGGAAAAAGGATTCGTCGTGCCGTCCTGACTTCAAGCAGTTGGCGTTGCGCCCGATCACTTCATCGGCATCGTACCCGGTGATTTCGGTGAACGCCCGATTGACCGAAACAATGTTCGCATCCAGGTCGGTGATCATGATCAACTCCGCGGTACTGGAGAATGCGGCGGAGTTCAGACGCAACTGCTCGTTGGCATTCTCGCGCTCGGAAATGTCGGTCACGATGCCGTGCCAGATCCGATCGCCGTTGGCCTCCTCCGTCGCACCCGCTTCGACGCGCAGCCAGCGCAGGCCGTCGGCATTCTCGACCCGCCCATCCCAGGTGATCGCCCTTCGGGACTGTCGCGCTTCTTTGCGCAGGGCTTCGACAAGTGGCGCATCAACGGCATGCACTTTCGCGAACACGGCTGCCGGATCGCGCAGTGCGACCTGGTCGTCGATCGCCAGCAGACGACAGAACGCCTCGCTGACGAACTCAAAACCGCCGCCACCCGCCTGGGTCGTCCGGTACCGGAACACACCGGCCGGAATGCGATTGACCAGCTCGCGATAGTGCGCTTCGACCCGGCGCTTCTGCGTCACGTCATGAAAGAAAGCGGCCAGTTGCGGAGGATCATTCCCTGGAATCACCGAAGCACGCACTTCGAAGTCGATCAGACGCCCGTCCCTGGTGCGATGCCGCGAGTCAAACTGCACATGACGCTCCCGAACCGCCAGTGCCATGCGTTGCGCAACCTCCGCCTCGGTTCCCGGCGCCTTCAAGTCAGCAATGTTCTTGCCCAACAGTTCGCCCTTCTGATAACCGACGAGTCCGCAGTAGGTCTCGTTGGCGTCGAGGATGTTGCCCTCACGGTCGGCTCGGATATAGCCATCCGTCATGGTGTCGAGCATCAGCCGCGTGCTTTCGATCTCCAGCGCCAGTTCGTGCTCGATCGCGATGCGTTCAGTGATGTCCTGGACCGTGCCGAGCGATTGCAGCGGCGTACCGTCTTCGTTGTACTCGGTCTTGCCACGCTCCTCGACATATCGAGATTCACCATTCTGGGAAACCAGACGATGCGTTACGCGGTACTCCGAGCGCGTATGGACCGCGTGACCAAAGACCTGATCGATGTGATCGCGGTCCTCCGGATGAATCGCCGCGAGAAAAGCCTCATAGGTCGGGCGGAACGTGTGCGGATCACGGCCAAAGATCCGGTAGACCTCATCGGACCAGTGCAATTCGCCGCTGGAGTGGTCCAGCGCCCAATGCCCGATCTGTGCAACCCGCTGGGCTTCGTCGTGCATCGCTTCGCTACGACGCAATTTCTCCTCGATGTATTTGCGTGCGGTGATGTCGCGCGCGACCCCGAGCACGCCGAGCACGCGGCCGCCGGCATCGCGCAGCGGCGTCTTGATCGTCTCCATCAGCGCGCGGTGGCCGTCGTCTGCAAACGTCAGCCACTCTTCGTTGACACTCGGCCCACCGGCCTGCATCGCCTCGCGATCCTTTTTGACGAAGAACTGCGCCAGCTCGGTATCGACGAAGTCGAAGTCGGTCTTGCCGACAATGTCCGCTTCGGGCGCGCCGAAGAATCGGCTGAACTGTGCATTGCAGGTGAGGTAGGCCCCGGAGGCGTCCTTCAACCACACCAGATCGGGAATCGAATCCAGTACTGCGCGCAACTTGAGTTCGCTGAGCTGCACCGCCGATTCGGCCCGCTTGCGATCAGTGATGTCCTGGATCACGCCGAACAGCCGCAGCGGCGTGCCGTCGCTCGCGAAGTCAACCGTTCCCATGCCGTGAACCCAGCGCAGCGAGCCGTCCGGTCGCTGGATCTGGTACTCGCGGTCGAAGGCCTCGCCGGTTTCCAGCACTTTCCGGGCGTAGCGCGCCATTGCGGCACGCTGGTCCGGCACGATCAGACTCTCCCAACTGTCGAATGTGCGCGGAAACTCCGGTCCGATCCCGAAAATGCGGTCCATCTCTGCCGAGGCCTGCCAGCGCTGCGTCACAATGTTCAGTTCGTAACTGCCGACGCGCCCCGCCCGCTGGGCATCGCTGAGTAAGCGTTCGCTGTCGATCAGTGCGTGGCGGGTGTCTTCCTGCTGATCGGCACGGAACAGCAAATGCGCGAATGCCCAGGTCGAAACCGTCAGCACACCCAGATACGGTGCCGCGATCTGTTCGATCACCGTCCAACGCAGCGTATCCGGGAGCGTGAGCATCCACAGCAGCGAACAGAAATGGGTCAGCACGCCCAGCAGCAGAAAAATCGTGGCGCCGGGAATCAGGCCACGGCGCTGCACAATACTTCTCAGCACCAGACCGCAAGCTGCCGCAGTACAGATCACCGCCACACCGACCGACGCACCCATCCCCCCAAGCCAGATGCGGTAGGTGGCCGCCATCGCGGCGGCGATCAGTGCAACGAGAGGCCCGCCGAAGAATCCCGCCAGACTCAGCACGACCGAGCGCCCGTCGTAAATCAAACCGGGCACGAACTGAAACGGGAACCACATGCTGGCGACAGCCGTTACCCCGAACGCCAGACCTGCAACCCACGCACGCTGACGCTCAGCGTGCAACCGGACAATCACCGAGCCATAGAAGATGACCAGCGCCAGCAGCGGCGCCGCGTTGTGGATCAGGTCTTTCAGCAGTTCTGGGGCCATGGTGGCGATCGGGTCTGCCTTGCTCCTTTTTCGCCAGCCTACGCCAAGGGGTGGCGCTCGGGGCAAATCCGGCGACATGCGGCAGCTTGCATCATCTCTGCGGCGTAACGCGGCAACTGCATCTTTGCGGTCGCATCCGATACCCTAGCCGGCACTGCCTGAGTCCGCTTGATCCATGACCCTCCCATTCGCCCTGTCCACCCTGATCATTTTTGTCGTCGCATTTGCTGGCGCCTGGCTCGGCGCGTGGCTGACACAGCGCGGTCGTGGCAGGGACACCACCGCAACCGACGCCCTGCTGGAACGCCAGAGCCGGCTTGAAACGCTGCTCCGTGAGGAGGGCGCTGCCGGCCGCCGTGAGTCCGCCGAATCCGCTCGCGCCCAGCGCGCAGAACTGGCTGAGCAGTTGAAGAACGTTGCGCAGCAGATGCTCGGGCAGCAGGACGTGATGCGCAAAACCCTGGGAGAACGGCTGGACGCGTTCGCAGTGGAGTTGCGTGCACAGACCCAGCAGCTCGCTGAAGGACAGCGCCAGTTCATCGAAGACGCCCGCGCTGGCCGCAAGGAGCAGCACGATGCGCTGGCGCGTTTTGCCGAGGGTCAGACGCAGCAGGCCACCGCGCTGCGTACCAGCGTCGAGGAAGGCCTGAAGACGCTGCGCCAGGAGAACACCGAAAAACTGGAGCAGATGCGTAAGACCGTCGACGAGAAGCTGCACGACACGCTGGAGAAACGTCTGGGCGAGTCGTTCAAGCTGGTCAGCGAGCGGCTCGAACAGGTCCACAAGGGCCTAGGCGAGATGCAGAGCCTCGCGTCCGGCGTCGGCGACCTCAAGCGCGTGCTGACCAACGTCAAGTCACGCGGAATTTTCGGCGAAGTGCAGCTGGCAGCACTGCTGGAGCAGGTACTGACGATCGAGCAGTACGCCGCCAATGTCGCGACCAAACCGGGTAGCGACGCCCGTGTCGAGTTCGCAATCAAATTGCCGGGGCGCAGCGACGATGGCGAGCCGGTCTGGCTCCCGATCGACGCCAAGTTCCCGCGCGAGGACTACGAACGCCTGATCGAAGCCCAGGAACGCGCCGATCCCGTCGGCGCCGAAGCCGCCGCACTGGCGCTGGAGAAACGCATCCGTGCCGAGGCACAGACCATTGCCGAAAAATACCTGTCGCCGCCGCATACCACCGACTTCGGCATCCTGTTTGTCCCGACCGAAGGGCTGTACGCCGAGATTCTGCGGCGCCCGGGCCTGTTCGAGGATCTGCAGCGCAAGCATCGCGTCACCGTGACAGGCCCGACCAATCTGCTGGCGTTCCTGAACAGCCTGCAGATGGGCTTCCGCACCTTGACGATCGAGAAGCGCTCCAGCGAAGTCTGGCAGGTGCTGGGCGCGGTCAAGACCGAATTCGGCAAGTTCGGCGATGTCCTCGACAAGGTGCGCAAGAAGCTCGACGAGGCGACCAATCAGCTCGACGCCACCGGCGTACGCACGCGTGCAATCACGCGCCGTTTAAAGTCGGTACAGGAGCTGCCCGGCAGCGAGACCGAGCAGTTGCTCGGCACCGGCAGTGACAGTGACAACGGCGACGATGAGACTTGAGCCGGGAGGGCTCGACACATTCCGATGAGTGACCTCGACGTTCAATCCGGTAGCATCGTGGTCCTGCGCGTCTTCGACGTCGCCTACGAAATCGACCTGGCGCGTGCCGAAGCGCTGTGGTCCACCCACACCGGCACCGCAAGCAGCCGGCGCAAACTCAGTCAGGCGCCGTCCAAGGCGGTCGCGTTCGACGTGCCGCCGGTGGTGCTGCCGTTGGGTCCGGTGACCGTGCAGACCGAGAGCGGGGCTGCCCAGGGTGAAGCACTGGCGCGGCTGTATGACTTCGGCGTCATCAGTCTGGCGCTACGCTTCAACGTCGGCGACTGTTCGTGGTCGGCGTTCACCGAGCAACTCAACACCATCGATCGCACCATCGGCGCATCGTCCGAATCTGCAATCTGGCAAAGTCTGCTCGAACGCCTGCGCGCACCGTTGCACGCCGCACTGCTGCGCCCGACCACCACCGGCCTGCAGGAAGACTATCTGTTCGGCATCGTGCACCAGTGGAACGAAGCCTCAGTGAGCGCCGCCAGCGTGCTGGAACGCGTGGATCTGGTGCCGTTGCTGTCAGGCGAGCGGCGAGCGCTGTCTGAGGGCGCACGCAACGAGCTGCTGCGTCATCGCCATTCCTACTATGACGATGACCTGGTGGTGCTGACCTGGGACCGTGCCTTCATCTACGAGCCGCGCGGCGACTCCGACGTCGCGGATGTACTTGAAATCGCCAACGCCCAGCTGCTGGAGCTGCGCTACTACGACGAATGGCTCGATGACGAGCTGCCGCACATGTACGACTTGGTTGATGAAGCGCGGCGCAAGCCCTGGCTGGTGGCACCTCGACGGTTTGCACATCTGGCCCGACATCTCTACACCCTGGTGGCCGAAGTCACGGAATTGACCGAGAAGGTCGACAACGCGCTGCAGGTCACCGAGGACGTGTATCTGGCGCGCGTCTACAGTGCCGCACTCGAACTGATGCGCGTGCCGCGGCTGGCGTCCGCGGTCGACCGCAAACTCGAAATCGTCCGCGATACCTACGCCGCGCTGTATGACGAGGCGGCGACGACGCGCGGCGAGTTGCTGGAACTGGCGATCGTCCTGCTGATCGTGATCGAGATCGTATTGGCGCTGGTGCGCCACTAAGCGACAGAAACCACGCCGCCTCAGTGCAGCGCCAGCAGTCCCAACGGTGATCGCAGGACGGCAACGCTGACGATGTACGCAACCGCCATCAGCGCCGCGACGAACGCGACGCTGCGGATCTGCCGCGTACGCCCGCGCTTCAAGGCAATGCTACCAAGGACGATGTAGATGATCAGTCCTGCCACTTTGGCCGTCAGCCACGCGTTCATGAAGGGATATTGCTGCAGCAGAAACGACAACAGAAGCGCGCTGCCGAGCAGAAAGGTATCTACCAGATGCGGGGCCGTGCGCAACACGATGTGCTGTCGCCAGGAAATGTCAGCCAGCATCAGTGCACCACGGAACGTGAACAGTGACACGCTGACGATGACGCATCCGACATGAAACAGCTTGATGTCAGGGTAGTACGCGATCACTGGGAGATATGAGGGTCGCTCGCGACTGCAACCTTCTTCAGCGCCGCGACGAACTCAGCCTCCGGATGAGACGGATTGCTGGTTGTCGCCAGCACGCGACCGTCCGGCCCCAGCAGGCTGATGACCGTGGCGTGATTGAAGCCACCATCCGGCAGCTTGCGGTATTGAATACCCAGCACCG
>JBFFJL010000175.1:0-7873 GCA_041555955.1 Nevskiaceae bacterium | reverse complement strand
TCAGCAGAACCCTGCGCGGGTCGCCGTTGCGCCGACACGCCAAACTCGGCCAGCAGCTCGGTCAAGGGCAGAGGCGCCGTCGAGCGCAACAGTCCGTCAAAGAAGGCGTGCAGGTCCAGGCCGGACAGCGACTGTGCCAACTGCTCCAGACCGCCCTCGGGCACCGGGGTCTGCGTCCGCCCCCAGCGCTGCCAGGCTGCACGCATGACGTCATCAAGCGTAACGGCCGACTTCAGGCGCAGGATCAGATCCAGACACAGCGCAGCCAGCGCGCCCTTGGTGTAGTAGCTGACCGCCTGATTGGGCGTGTTCTCATCGGGCTGATAGTGCTTGGTCCAGGCTTCGAAACTGGCGTCCGCCAGCGACTGCACCGCCGCACCCGGCGTGCGCTCGACCCGCGTTGCCTGCACCGACAGCAGGTCCAGGTAGCGCGGCGCGTCAATGATTCCCGCACGCAACAGCAGCAGATCGTCGTAGTACGACGTCACCCCTTCGTAGTGCCACAGATCGCGTGTATAGGCCTCGCCGCCCAGGTCGGACTCGGCAAACGCCTGCGCGGTGATGCGCTTGACGTTCCACAGATGGAAATATTCGTGACTGCACAGGCCGAGAAAGCCGATGTAGTCCTGACTTGGCGCGGTGTCGCCCGGCTGCGGCAGGTCGCCGCGCGAGCAGATCAGCGCCGTCGAGCTGCGATGCTCCAGGCCGCCGTAGCCGCTGCCGACGACATGGGTCAGGAACAGGTACTGCGGCAGCGACGGTTCACCGCCGAACATTGCGCGCTCGGTTGCGCAGAGGCGTTGCAGGTCCTCGCTCACGCGCTGGCGGTCCAGCGTGTACCGGCCCGCAAGGACCAGGGCGTGCGGAATGCCGTCAACGTCGAAATCCAGCCGATCGAAAGTACCCATCTCGACCGGATGGTCGATCAGCTCCTCGTAGTCCTCGGCGCGGTAGTGCCCGAAGCCGTCGGCATCGGCCGCCCGCGGCGTCATCGCGGTGGCGACGCGCCAACCTTCGCAAGCGGCGTCGTCCGGGCGCAGCAGCTCCAACTCGAACGGACCGTCGGCGCCGTCCGGCCGATAGAACAGCGAGCTGCCGTTGAAGAAGCCACGACGCAGATCCAGGTAGGCCTTGCGCACCGAAACATCGAAGGCATAGACCCGATAACGCAGATGCAGCGGGCCGGCACACGGCGCGCAACGCAGTGAGCGCTTGTCCAGGCGCTCGACTACGACACTGCAACCGTCACAGGACGCGGCCAGATCGACCACATGCTTGGCAAAGTCACGCACCAGATAACTGCCACGGATCCACGACGGCAGCCGGAATACCTGCCCCGCCGGGTTCGGCGCAGCCACGGTGCAAACCACTTCAAACAGGTGCTCGCGCGGGGCAACCGGCTGCACGCGATAGACGGCGACGCTCATGACGCTGCGGTACCCGCAGGGATGAATAAGTTGCGCATTCTATCGCGAGCGCAGTGCATCCCATTGCCGAGGACTACGCTGCCGAGATCGTGGTCGACGACCATTGGGCCGGCATTCCCGCAGATGAACGCGCGCTGGTACTGGAGCCCTTCTTCCGGCGCAACGCGGCGCGCAAGCTGAAACGTCAGAGACACGTCGACTCCGCCTTGAATCCTGCTCCGGTCGGAAATCTGCTTGGCTAGCCCTGACTGCCGAAAACCTTGCGCAGCAGCTCGGTCGTGCGCGCACGCGGATCGCGACGAATCCGCGCCTCCTCGGCGGCAATCGAATAGAACAAGCCATCGACGGCTTTGCCGGTGACGTAAGCATCCAGGTCGGTGTCCTTGACCCCGGCCAGCTGCAGCAGCGGACCGTAGCTGCTCATCAGGCTCTTGTACTGCTGGGTCACGCCGACCGTCTGCGTCGCGGACTGCACGATGGGCCGGAACCGCGCCTGGATCGCATCCCCTGCGGTACGGCGGAAGTATTGGGTCGCAGCATCCTGTCCACCCCCGAGAATGCCGCGCGCATCCGCCACCGACATCTCACGCACGGCATTGCCGAAGATGTCCGCAACCTCGGGAACCGCTTTTTCGGCGGCGCGATTCAGCGTCAGCTGGAATTCGTCGATCTGCCCGCCCAGACCCGCAGCACGCATCGTTTGCTCGACCTTGCGCAATTGCTCCGGCAAGGGAATCCGCACCGCCGGATTGCCCCAGAAACCGTTGCTGCGCCCCAAGGTCGTGATCGCCGAGGTCGTGCCCTGCGCCAGCGCCTCGCGCAGGCCGGCAACGATTTCCGATTCGGCCAGTGCGTTCGACGCCGAGCCGCCATAGGCCTGCCCGGCAATCTGCACGACTTGGTTCAGAGTGGCCTGATCCATGCCCGCACAGCCGCTCAAAACAGTCGACACAGCGGCGGCGATCAGCAGTTTTCGATTCATCGGGATCCGGGCTCCAAAGCGTGAATGTCGTGAGCGGATTATGGCGCCTGCAGGAACACCGGGTTGCCGAGCGTCGTGCGCGAAGCCAGATCGCGCGTCTCGATGCGCCAGATCGTGCCCAGCGGGCCTTCGCTGGACGGCGCCCGCGTGACCTCGCGCCGATCCACGAAATCGTCACTGGTGATTGGCACGATCGCGACCACGCGACCGTCGCGCAGATAATGCAGGCTCTGGCCCTGCCCGCCGCTGACACGGACCTGCAGTTCCACCGGTTCATTCGCGGCCACCTTCAGCGCGTCTCCGAAAATCCCGCTTTGGCCACCGGCGGTTGTCGCGCCGAACTCCAGCGCCGGGCTGTGCGCGACACCACGCGTGCGCACATAGACATGTCCGGCCTGGATCGCCGCGGTCAGTGCCGACAGCGACAACGACTCCGCATAGACCGCGGTCACCGACGAGCCATAGCCGCGACGTTCGCGTTCGACCAGATCCGGCTCCACGCCCTTGGAATCCGAACCCGAGACGCCGGTGATCTTGTGCCCCTGACGCAGTTGCGCGTCCCACAGGCTCAGCGCGGTACTCATGAACGGATTCTCGATCTGCAGACCTGGGACCGGAACACCCAGATCCGCCGCCGCCGCCATCACCGGACCGTTCAGGATTTCGATCGTGTCCACGGCGTCCCAGTCGATCTGATCGCCCAGGGTGAATTCGCAGCCGCGGCAGAAGTTGGCGAACACTGGTCCGGGGAAACTGGTCGGATGATTGACCTGGAACAGCGCACCGGCCGCCTTGGCCCTACGCTGGATGTCGCCGAGCGAAACATCCTCGAAGCCATGCCGGTAGTCGGCCACACCCGGCGTTTCGCCGTGCGTGGTGGCGTGACCGAAGTAGGTGATGATCTCGCGCCCCGGCCAGATCAGCAGATCCGGATTCGCCCGCTGCGTCGCACCCAGCGTGCGCCAATGCGCGCCAGTGACGTACTCGGTGACCATCAGGAAATCGAGCTGCGCGGCGCGCGCCTGCTCAATAAATCCATCCCAGTCCGGCGCATTCGGATTCGAGTGGTAGGCATGCATGTGGAAGTCGCCGTGATACCAACCTGGCACACCCCGCGCGACGTGCTCGGCATCGACCGGATCGTTGGCCGGCGTCACGCCTGCGGCAGCCTTGCACTCGATCCTCACCTGCCAGCTGGCGCCTTCGGGTGCCACCGCGGCAATGCCGAGTTCGGCAGCCCAGACCCCCGGCTCGATCGCGCCAGGCAGATAACCGCGCTCGGCACGGGAAGCTTCGACAAACACTGGCGTCTGGCCACTGTCGATCCGACCCTGACGCGAACCGGACCAGCCGCGAAATCCCTCGGCACTGCGATAGCCGTGCTGATCCCACAGCCCCAGATCCAGCGTCGTGGCGGTCAGTGGCGTCGGCGGCAATACGCCGGCGTCCGTCCATTGATACGACAGCTCGATGCGTCCGGTGCCAGCGGCAACCGCAAAAGGCAGCATCTGGTAGGTCTTGGCGTCCGCCGCGGTGACCGTTCCGCTGAACTGCAGCGCGTCGGCCTGCGGTGCACACACAGGCGCCTCGACTGGCGGCATTTCCACTGCGGTCTGCGCACTGCGACCGCAGGCGCTCAGAAGGACGAGCGCACCCAGGATCTTGCCGATACCGGCGATTCGAAGAATTCCCATGTCCGATTCTAACGTGGCAGCCGTGACCGCTTTGGGTATGCTTGCGCCATGCACAGCCCATCGCAGTCCACGCATTCCGCCTCGCCGTCCGTCCTCAGCCGCGTCGCCCGTCGTGCGGTGCGCTGGCTGGTGCGCCCGATCATCAGCGGTCACAGCGACGTGCCTGCACGACGCAAACGCCTGGAGCGCATTGTCGGCATGACCCAGCTGCCGGCCCCGATGTGTACGACCATCGAAGCCACCACCCTGCGCGGGGTGGCGGCCGAGTGGATCAGCAATGGCCGCGTCACCCCCAAACGCACGGTGCTGTATTTCCACGGCGGCGCCTACCTGATGGGATCGCCTGCGACACATCGCCAGCTGACTACACGCATCGCAAAACGCTGGCAGGCACGGGTAGCCTCGGTCGACTACCGCCTGGCACCGGAACACCCGTTTCCCGCGGCAACCGACGACGCGCTGGCGGCGTATCGCGCGCTGCTGGAGCAAGGGGTCGATCCGGCGACGCTGGTGATCGCCGGTGATTCAGCCGGAGGTGGCCTGGCGCTGGCCTGCGCACTGCAGGTCCGGGACGGAGGATTGCCGCCACCCGCTGCGCTGGTACTGTTTTCGCCGTGGACCGATCTCAGCCTCAGCGGCGGCTCGATGCACACCCTGGCCGATCAGGACGACATGCTGGATCCGGAGCGCCTGCGCGACGCTGCGGCGTCCTACCTCGACGGCGCCGCACCAACCACGCCGTTAGCGTCGCCACTGAACGCTGACCTGCACGGCCTGCCACCGGTGCTGATTCAGGTCAGCGACTGCGAAGTATTGCTGGACGATTCACGCCGGCTGCTCGATGCGCTACATGCCGCCGGATCGCCGGCCCGCATGAGCGTCTGGCACGGCATGCATCATGTCTGGCCACTGTTCGCCGGACTGGTGCCGGAAGCTGATGCCGCGCTGGATGAAGCGGCGACCCTGCTCGACAACGGCCTGCATCCAGCGTGACCTTCAGCCGCTGGCGCGACACCGGACTGCGCTACGATTTTGGTGGCCATTCGATCTTTCATCAGCGCCATGGCGACGGCCCCACTGCGCTGCTGTTGATTCACGGCTTCCCCACCGCCTCATGGGACTTCGAGGCAATCTGGCCAACGCTGTGCGCCCAGTTCGATCATGTGCTCGCGCCGGACCTGCTGGGATTCGGCTTCTCCGACAAGCCGGCAAGACACCGCTACTCGCTGCTCGAACAAGCAGATCTTTGCGAGTCATTGCTGAAGAACTACTGCGTCGACGACGTACATCTGATCGCGCACGACTACGGCGTCAGCGTCGCACAGGAGCTGCTGGCCCGTTTTGAGGCCCGCAGCAGCGGTGGCGGTCGACGCTTGCGTTCGATCACCTTTCTCAACGGCGGCCTGTTCCCGGAAGTCCACCGACCGCGACCGGTCCAGCGCCTGTTGTGCAGTCCGTTGGGCGGATTGGTTGCACGCGGATTTAGCGAGCGCCGCTTCAGTCGCTCGTTTTCGCGCGTGTTCGGCCCGCAGACAAAGCCGTCGCTGATCGAGTTGCACGACTATTTTTCTCTGATCACCACGCACAACGGCCAGCGCGTGATGCCGCGCCTGATCCGCTACCTGGACCAACGCCGCGAGCAACGCGACCGCTGGGTCGGCGCGATGACGACCACGCGCGTGCCAATGCGCTTGATCGACGGCACCAGCGATCCGGTTTCCGGCGAAACCATGGCGGCGCGGTACATCGAACTGATTCCGGACCCGGACGTGGTGCGACTGGAAGGCATCGGCCACTATCCGCATGTCGAAGCCCCGGACCGCATGCTCAAGGCGTTCACCGAGTTCCACCGCAAGCGCGTCAGGGCCGACGCACTGCCGGCATGAACTGAGCGCTGACGTCCGGCCTGTGCTGGTCCGATGCCCGCGCGCAAGGCTATGCTCGATGAACGCGCGCAGTCGGCCGGCGCGCTCCCGGGGTGAACATGAGCACTGCCGCAGACTCCACACAACCCGCATCGACCTCACCGCCGCCGGGTCGGATCGGCAAGTACGACATCGTCGCTGAAGCAGGCCGAGGCGCCTGCGGAATCGTCTACAAGGCGTTCGATCCGTTTGTGCGTCGGGACGTCGCGATCAAGCTCGCCCTGCCCGCTGTCGGGGCGCGCAACAGCCCGGTCGATGAACGCAATTTCTTCGCCGAGGCTTACGCCGCAGGGCGCCTGCAACATCCCCACATCGTCTCGCTGTACGACGCCGGCGTCGAAGCGTCGCTGGGGTATATCGTGATGGAGTTCATCGACGGCGACACCCTGGCGCCCTGGTGCCAAGCCGCGGGCGAACGCCTGCCGCTGGAGCGCGTGGTTGAAATTGCGCGGCAGTGCGCCGATGCCTTGCACTATGCGCACACGCATGGCGTTCTCCATCGCGACGTCAAGCCAGGCAACATCATGCTCGACCGTCAGGGTGTGCCCAAACTGATGGATTTCTCGATTGCTGAAATCCAGGGCGGCGACGAGACCACCAACGCAAGCACGCTGATCGGCTCACCGCTGTACATGTCTCCCGAGCAGATCTGCCGCGAACGACTGGGACCGGCCAGCGATCTGTATTCGTTCGGCGCCGTCCTGTTTCAACTGCTGACGGGCAGTCCGCCGTTTGCCCAGGCTGAGCTTCCTCTGCTGTTCCGGGCGATCCGCCATCAGCCCGCACCAGCACTGCGCGCACTTCGTCCCGACGCCCCGCAGGGCCTGTGCGAGATCGTCGATCGCCTGCTGCAGAAGCAGCCGGAGCAACGTTTCGAGTCCGGCGCAGCACTCGCCGCGTCCCTCTCGCGCGTACTCGACCAGCTGCGCCTGGATGGCCCTTCCGACTCACGCCAGCAGTCACGTGATTCGCTGCAACGGCTGCATTTCTTCAATGGCTTCAGCGACGCCGATATCGACGAGATTCTCAGCGCCAGCAACATGATCAACTGCGCCGCGGGTGCGACGCTGATCCGCGAAGGTGAGAGCGACGACCGGTGTTACATCCTGGTGCTGGGCAGCGCCGAAGTCCGCAAGGGTGACCGCATCCTGCAGACCCTGAATCGGGGTGACTGCGTTGGCGAAATGGGCTTTCTCGGCGCCACCCGCCGTACCGCATCCGTGGTCGCAAGCACGCCGCTGCTGGCGCTGCAGTTCAACGCCGAGCTGATGAACCGGGTCTCGCGTGACTGCCAGCTACGCTTCTACAAAGTCTTTACCGAAACGCTGATCTACCGTCTGCGTCTGACCAGCGCCCGCCTTGCCGCAGCCTCGGATTCGGCCGGCGGCACTCATCCCAAGTGAACTACACTGTGCGCCGCTGTAGCGCCGTCCTAGATTCAGCGCCGGCTCAGCTGCGTGGCCTAGTCTCTGCAGCGTCATCACCATTCTTAGGGAGCAAACACCATGCTGAAATCCATCCAAAAGACATTGCCGCTGGCCTTGCTGGCACTGATGCTCGGCGCCTGCGCGCCGGATCAGTCGAGCTCGACTGAGGCCGCCGCGACCACCGAGGCCGCCGCGCTTCCCGAAGCGACGCCGGAGCCCACCGCGGAGCCCACCCCGGAACCGACCGCTGCACCGAAGCCAACGCCGAAACCGGCGACGCAGTACCGCCCGCAACCGACGCCGGTTCCGACCGTTGCGATTTCGAGATGATGACCGAAGGCTTGGGGTCCAAATATTTGATCATGGATACAGAGTATAAACTCCATCCCTCAATCGGCTGGAACCACCCTTCTCATAC
>JBFFJL010000174.1:0-7883 GCA_041555955.1 Nevskiaceae bacterium | reverse complement strand
GCCTGGTGCTCTATCCAGCTGAGCTACGGGCGCATTCCCTGCAAACAACGCTGCAGGGGCCGCGATTCTAGCGGCCCCGCCAGTGAAGGTAAAGAGAAAGTTGCAGCGAATTTTTCAGGCAGCAGCTTTGCGCCGGTTTTCAAGTTCGTCATGGTGCAGTCGCTCGAAAACTTCCTCGCGATGGACACTGATGTCGCGCGGCGCCTTGACGCCGATGCGCACCTGATTGCCCTTGATGCCAAGCACCGTCACTTCAACCTGATCGCCGATCATCAGGGTTTCACCGACGCGCCGTGTCAGTATCAACATGCCACCATCCTCCATGACTGCATAAGCGCAGTGTCAGAGAATGCGGCGGTGGGTCCAATCCTGAGCGATGGCCCACCGCCTGTGGATAACTACCTCAGACGGCCGGCGCCGTCTCCAGTCCGAAGGCCTTGTGCAGGGTGCGCACGGCCAGTTCCAGATACATTTCTTCGATCACCACGGAGATCTTGATCTCGGAGGTGGAAATCATGCGGATGTTGATACCCGCCGCCGCCAGCGCCTTGAACATCTTCGACGCGATTCCCGCGTGGCTCCGCATGCCGACGCCGACCAGCGACACCTTGACGATATCCGTGGCACTGGCAACGCCCTTGGCGCCCAACTCGGTCGCCAAGCGGCTCATCACTTCCAGCGTGCGCTCATAGTCGTTGCGATGCACCGTGAAGGTGAAATCGGTGGCGCCGTCGCCGCCGACGTTCTGCACGATCATGTCGACTTCGATGTTGGCCTCGCCCACCGGCCCCAGGATGGCCGCGGCGATACCCGGACGATCCGGCACGCCGCTCATGGTGATCTGGGCTTCATCGCGGTTGAATGCGATGCCAGAGATCAGGGGCTCTTCCATCTTGTTGTCCTCAAGCGTAATCAGAGTGCCGGGGCCATCCACGAAGGTGGACAACACACGCAGCGGAACCTTGTATTTGCCGGCAAATTCGACCGAACGGATCTGCAGCACCTTGGAGCCCAGACTCGCCAGTTCGAGCATTTCCTCGAAGGTAATGTGGTCAAGACGCCGCGCCTTCGGCTCGACCCGGGGATCGGTGGTATAGACGCCGTCGACGTCGGTGTAAATCTGGCATTCGTCGGCCTTCAACGCCGCGGCCAGCGCCACGCCGGTGGTATCCGAGCCGCCGCGCCCCAGCGTGGTGATGCTGTTGTCGTCGCACAGACCCTGGAAGCCGGCGACCACCGGCACGATGCCGGCCTCGCAGTCGCTGCGCAGGCGCTCAGCGTCGATTTCCTGGATGCGCGCTTTCATGTGCGAGCCATCGGTACGGATCGGCACCTGCCAGCCCGTGTAGGACCGCGCCGCCACCCCTTGCTTGCCCAGCGCCAGCGCCAGCAGCCCGATCGTGACCTGCTCGCCGGTGGCGGCAATCTGGTCGAATTCACGCTGCGACCCGCGCGGATCGATTGACTTGGCCAGTTTCAGCAGGCGGTCGGTCTCGCCGGACATCGCCGAAACCACCACCACAACCTGATGCCCCTGCCCCCGCCACGAGGCAACCTTGCGCGCGACATGTTCGATGCGCTCGACCGAGCCCATCGACGTGCCACCATATTTCTGAACGATGAGTGCCATTTGATAAAGCAGTTTCCAGTGAGGAGTTTCCAGTTTCCGGACCACGTCCCGTTTGCGTCACGCCGAAACGGCAGACCGGGAACCCGAAACCGGATGCTGTTATTGCAGCTTCTGTTCGACCCAGCCGAAGACGCTGTCAATGGCGCCGGGCAGCGCCGCAGGCAGCGTGCCGCCGGCCTGCGCCATGTCCGGGCGACCACCGCCCTTGCCGCCGACCTGGCCAGCCACGAAGTTGACTAGCTCGCCGGCCTTGAGCTTGCCGGTGAGATCCGCGGTGACGCCCGCAATCAGGCTGACCTTGTCGCCGCTGGCCACGCCCAACAGGATCACGCCGGAGCCCAGTTTGTCCTTCAGCTGATCGAGCAAGCCGCGCAATTCACCGCCACCAACACCATCGACATTGGCTGACAGCACCTTGACGCCCTTGATTTCGCGAGCCTGACCCACCAGATCACCGCCGGCGCTGGATGCCAGCTTGGCTTTCAGCGCGGCCAGCTCCTTGTCCAGCTGTTTGCCCCGCTCCTGCAGCTGTTCGATCTTGGGCACCAGTTCGTCCGGTGAGGCGCGCAGCAGCTCAGCCGCGTGGCGCAGACGCTGTTCCAGTTCGCGCAGGTAATTCAGCGCGTTGTCGCCGGTAATCGCCTCGACACGTCGGACGCCGGCAGCGACGCCGCCTTCAGACACGATCTTGAACAGGCCGATGTCGCCAGTGCGCTGCACGTGCGTGCCACCGCAGAGTTCGGTCGAATAGCTTCCCATGCTCAGCACGCGCACTTCATCGCCGTACTTCTCACCGAATAGCGCCATCGCGCCGGCCTTGATCGCGTCGTCATAACTCATCAGCGCGGTGTCGACAGCGACGTTGGCCAGCACCGCCGTGTTCACGCGGCGCTCGATCTCGGCCAGATCGTCGGCCGTGATCGGCTGGTTGTGCGAAAAATCGAAACGCGTGCGCTGCGCATCCACCAGCGAACCCTTCTGCGCCACATGCGCACCCAACACATCGCGCAGCGCGCGATGCAACAGATGCGTAGCCGAATGATTGCGCATGGTCGCGCGGCGCAGACTCTCGGTAACTTCGGCCTTGACGGTATCGCCGACTTTCAGCGCGCCGGAGGCCAGACTGCCGTGATGACCGAACACCGATCCCTTGATTTTTTGCGTGTCGGCAACGTCAAAAGCTCCGCCGTCACCGACGAGCTGCCCTCGATCGCCGACCTGTCCGCCGGACTCGGCGTAGAACGGAGTGGAATCCAGCACCACGACACCGGATTCGCCCGCAGAGAGCACATCGACTGCCGCACCGTCGCGATACAGCGCGACCACCGTCGCTTCACCCTGTAGCGCGTCGTAGCCGATGAAACAGGTATCGGCTCCGGTGTAACTGAGGCTCTGCCCGCTCTTGAAGCTGCTCGCCGCGCGCGCACGGGTGCGCTGCGCCTCCATCTCGCGCGCATAGCCGGCCAGATCCAGTTCCAGCTCGCGCTCACGCGCGATGTCCGCGGTCAGATCCAGCGGAAAACCATAGGTGTCGTACAGCTTGAACACGACCTCGCCCGGGATGGTCTTGTCGGCAATGCCGGCAATCGCCTCGTCGAGCAGCTTCATGCCCTTGTCCAGGGTCACGGCAAAGCTGTCTTCCTCGGCACGGATCGCTTTTTCGATCTGCGCCTGCTGTTCATCCAGCTGCGGATAGGCCGCGCCCATGATCTCGACCAGCGGCGCTACCAACTTGAAGAAGAACGCCTCGGTGATGCCGAGCTTGTAGCCGTGACGGATCGCGCGCCGCATGATCCGGCGCAGCACATAGCCGCGACCTTCGTTCGACGGCAGCACGCCGTCGGCCATGAGGAACGCCGTGGCGCGAATATGGTCGGCAATGACCTTTTGCGACGGGCTCGTGTACGGCTCCGCGCCAGCCAGCTTGGCAACCGCCTCGATCAAGTGCCGGAACACGTCGATCTGATAATTGTCGTGCGTGCCCTGCATCAGCGCACTGATGCGCTCCAGACCCATGCCGGTATCGACGCTGGGCGCCGGCAGCGGCGTCATCGTGCCGTCGGCCGCACGGTCGAACTGCATGAATACGATGTTCCAGATTTCGATCCAGCGGTCGCCGTCTTCCTCGGCCGATCCCGGGGGGCCACCCCAGATGCCCTTGCTGCCATCCGGATCGTGGTCGTAGAAGATCTCAGTGCACGGCCCGCAGGGGCCGGTGTCACCCATGCTCCAGAAATTGTCTGAGGCGTAGCGCGCGCCCTTGTTGTCGCCGATGCGGATGATGCGCTCCGCCGGCACGCCAATCTCTTTGTTCCAGATCTCGAAGGCTTCGTCGTCTTCCTGGTACACCGTGACCAGCAGGCGTGCCGGATCGATCGCCAGCCAGTCCTTGTCGGTGATGAACTCCCAGGCAAAGCGGATCGCTTCGGGCTTGAAGTAGTCACCGAAGCTGAAGTTGCCGAGCATCTCGAAAAAGGTGTGATGCCGCGCGGTATAGCCGACATTTTCGAGATCGTTGTGCTTGCCGCCGGCCCGCACGCACTTCTGGCTGCTGACCGCACGCGTATACGGCCGCGTGTCCTGCCCGGTAAAGACGTCCTTGAACTGCACCATGCCGGCGTTGGTGAACAGCAGGGTCGGGTCATTACCCGGAACCAACGGGCTCGACGCGACGACGGTGTGAGCCTGCTGACGGAAGTACTCCAGAAAGCGGGCACGAAGCTCGTTGCTGTTCATGGGAATAGCGGTTCGGAAAGGCAGCGTTCGGGGAAGCGGCGGTTGAAGACCGGATTCGAGACAAAAAGGGGCGTTATGGTAGCCAAGCCCCGGTGTTGCCGCCACACGTCGCGCGAATCGGGCTCGGCGCCGCCGCCTTCAGGGATGCCGTCCCGAACGCGCCCACAGCCAGAAACCGCTCAGCGCCAAGAGCGCCAGCGCTAACGCAGCCCCATCAACGATCCACGGACCCCAGCGGCCAAACAGGCGCCCGCTGTGCAGGTCGGCCACGACCCGTTCCCAGTTCAGCTCGTGACTGCGGGCAGTCACCGCGACGGCACCGGCCAACTGCGGCGGCAGAGGCGTCGCCGCCTGGAACTTGAATTGGGCTTCGGTAGGCGCCCAGCTCAGCAGACTGCTGTCGCTGAGGAACCAGCCAGCATCGGTTCGAACGGCAACCTGTGCAGCGACTCGGGTCAGCGCCTGCAGGCGACCCGGCAGCGCCTCGGCGTCCAGTCGCTCGATCAGGAAACCTTGCGCGTCGAACAACTGCAGCGACGCCGCACTGGCAATCAGCAGCAGATCGTCCAGCTGCGTCGCACCGACCAGGGTCTCGCTGGGTGCCAGCGCTCGGTCATTCAGGTACACCCGCCCGGCACAGTAGCTAATCCAGTCCGAGCCGAGCTGCCAACCCTGTTGTGGCGGATCGATCTCGATGCCGTAACGGTCGAGTATCCAGCCACTCGAGACGGCGGCGCGATCCAGGCCCATTCCCGGCGCGTGATTCAAGCCCACCCCGGTGATCACCAGCCATAGGACCGCGATGGCGGCCAGCGCGCCGATGCTGCGATGCCAGCGCCGGATCCGAACCCGAAAGCTGCGACTCATGTGCCGCCCTGATGCCTGTCCAGCACCAGCGCGACGCGGGCCAGCCTGCGGACTGCGTTGACCGACAGCGTCGCCCCGGCAATGTTGTCGACGCGCTGATCCAGGTGGTCATCCGCAGTCAGCGCTGCCCCAGAGAATCGGCGCGTGAAGAAGTCATTGCGCACTTCCCAACCGCGGCTTTCGCGATAGACCAGGATGCGCAGTGCGCGAATCCGCCCCTGCTCGACAACGACTCCGACCGTGATCGGGCGCTCCTTGCCGATCTCTTCGAGAATCCAGGCACTGCGGTCATCCGACCGCCAGTAGCGCAGGCGGACGACGCCGGGCGGATGGCCGAGCACAGCGGACACCCGATCCCGCAGATCGCCGGTCAGCCACAGCAGCTGCGGCTCCGGAACGGCACCTTCGAATGCAGAATCGACAAAGGCCTCGGCCGTCAGATAGACCGATCCGTCATCGTCAGCGGCAATGACCTTCGCGGTGGCCGTAGCCAGCAGCAGGCCGATTGCGATCACGGCACCCGCGCGCATGCTTCGATGCAAGTTAGAAGTTGTAGCCAAGACCCAGGTCGAATCCGTCGAAATCGCGTCCACTCTCGGACGACAAGTCATGCTCGCGAATACGGTAATCCGCTTTCAGCACGACCTGCGGATGAGGATAGTAGTTGAATCCCCCTTCCCACTGCGAAAACTGGTCCTGTGCCCGCGCGCCATCGACATCCTCGTAGCGCACATAGACTCCAAAAGGCTCGGCAATCCGGTAGCTCGGCTCGACGTACCAACCACTCTGACGGTCAGCCTCGGCCAGTTCAACCGCATCGCCCGAGAGATCCCAGCCGGCATATAAGGCGCGCAAGCCGAGCCCGCCGCGCGCCCAGACCACATGCGCGGTGTACAGCAAGGCTTCGTCCAGACCGTCTCCATCAACCTGACTGGCATCGGTCTGCCACTGCAGCGTTCCCGCCAGCTCCAGTCCAGGCACACCGGTGTAGCGCAGGCGCGTGGTATACGCCAGATCCGAAGCATCGGCCTCCGAGGTTTTCTGGCGCCCGGAACGTACCCGGAACGCACTGCCACCCTCGGTCGGCGTGGCCAGCCCCTCATGGACCATGACATCCCATTGCAGACTTTGCGCAAAACGATAGGTCGCGCCGGCACCCCCGGCCCACCACGTGCTGGGAATGATGATGCTCTCGACGTCATTGCGCTCGACCCCGTAGAACGTCGGCGGCTCATGCGTTTCGTTGAGAATGCCAACAGGAATCAGCATCACCCCACCGCGCGCCGACAGCGACGCATTGACGTCGAACTCCACATAAGCCTGCTCGACCTCGATTTCACCGGCCTGCCCTTCGCCGGCGATGGAGTGCTCGACTTCCAGCTCCGAGATGAAACGGACACGATCGGAGAAATCGTAGCCGGTATACAACACGAAACGGTGCAGATCGATCATGTCCAGATCGTTGGCCGGGTCGTCCGCATTCAAGGCGTTGTAGTGCAACTCCCCGTAACCGCCGAAGTGCACGGCCGAGGTGCCGGCAGCGGTGCTCTGCGCAACGTCCGCCAAGGCATCGATCCTGGCCTGCTGCGCGTCGACTTGCTGCTGCAACGCATCGACCTGCGGTGCCTCCGCACGATCGCCGCGTTCCGCTGCGAGCTGCTCGCGCAGCGACTTCACTTCCCGCTGCAATGCCTGAATGATCTCGAACAGTTCCGCATTACTCGGCGCCTCAGACTGGGCGGACGCCGGAGCGGTTAATGCCAGCGCCAGCAGGCCTGCGGCGCACTTCACGGCCGGACGACATATCGGTGAATTCAAGGCTCATCTCCATGGCACGCAGGCCTGGACTTTGGCGTCCTGACCCGCAATGAATTGCTGCTTGTTCGATTCCACTGAAGCCGCACGCTGGCCGCACTGGCCCCCCAGTCATCGCGCAACGGTCATCCATCTGGAGTCGAAAGATAATAGTGCAAATGATAGTCGCTATCAATATCATGCGCAGCATGCGTTGGCGTCGCGGCCGCGTCAGCGACGCAACGCTATTCAATCGAAGTCGGAGGGGCCTTTCAGGACCGCACGAATGTGCTCGGACGCGAAACCGCGCCCGGCGAGAAAACGGTATTGCTGCTGCCACTGTTTGGCATGGGACGCTGGCCCGCCGAAACGGCGCTGATGCAGAGCCCGCACGCGCTCGAACCAATCAACCTCAGCCGCATCCAGGGCTGCACGCGCTACATGATCAGCAACACCCGCAGCTTGCAGCTCGGCTCGGAGGCGCAGAGGCCCATAGCCCTGTTCGATACGATTGCGCACCAACATCTCGGCGTAACGCGCATCGGATTGCCATCCGGCCTCGCCGACCGCGTCAACCACGACTTGCGCCGTTTTTTCGTCGTGGCCGCGACGCTTGAGCTTGAAAGCCAGCTCGGCGGCGCTGTGCTCGCGCCGCGCGAGCGCCCGCAACGCAGCGTCGCGGGCGCCCTGCTCGGTCAGATCCTTACTTTTCCGCGGCGGCATCAGCAGCCGGGGCGGCGCTGCTCGGCGGCAACAGCTTGGCGCGAATCGCCGTTTCCAGCTCGGCCGCGATCTCAGGGTTCTCACGCAGGAAGTTGCGCGCGTTTTCCTTGCCCTGGCCGATCTTGTCGCCCTT
>JBFFJL010000173.1:0-7888 GCA_041555955.1 Nevskiaceae bacterium | reverse complement strand
GATTTCCTCTGCGGCATCCTGCGCGGGACTCGTCAGGGGCAGCACGGCGAGTGCGGCAACAAAGATCAGGCCCAGCGGTTTCATGAAGCGCATCCGACAGCCTCGGAAAGGGTGAACAATCCGGAGTCTATGCGATGGCGTCGAGTGTCGGATTCGCCTGATTCTCCGTGTCCTCGCCCGGCGTGATAAACAGCATCCGTGTCGGTTCCGCAATCTCCGCGGTGTGCCAGACACCGCGCGGCACCACCACAAACGCACCCGGCTCGCGCAGCGTGACCACCTCATCGCCGCCGGCCCGACGCAGGCGCATGTCGGCCGCGCCGGACAGCAGCACCACCACCTCATCGCCGGCGGGATGGCGCTCCCACATGCCCCAATCCTGCTCGAACGCGTGCATCGCAATGAGGGCGTGGGATCTGAAGTTGTTGTACTTCTCATCCAGCGACTCATAGAGCGTTGGTGACACTTCGACCGTGTCGATCGACATATCCGGAGCCAGGACGGCAAAGATCTGCGTGAGGTTCATGTCATCCTCTCAAAATCACCCGCGTTTTCGGGTTCACTGATGTATCGGGGCATTGTTCCGGTTGATGGACGGATTAGCCTGGAGCATTGGCCGGCCAATCCCGCGGGACCAGGATCCCCGCCTCAACGGCTGTAATGGCAGGCGGCGTTTCGGGTTCCAGGCGCCAAATGCGTACGGCGTGGCTTCCGGCGAGGGGCCGCCAGCCCTGGGGAATGAATTCGTATTTCCAATCGGGCTCGCCGCGTTCAGATACCACGGCATAGTAACGGTCAGTGTCACCATCATTTGAAATGGAGATGGTGACTTGGCCATGGGTGGGGGTGGCTGTGTCGTAAGCCGCGATGGCGGCCACCAGAAGGGGCCCGGCCGCCCGCGAACCCCAACCCACGAGCGCAAGAAATGTGGCGAACATCAGCGGAATGGGATGCCACAAAACGATACTTGAAATTGTCAGAAGAACGGCACCGGCAATCAAATAGTAGTGGAGGTTGGTTGCGAGACCGCTTCCTGTGGACGGCCTGAGATTGGAAATTTGTTGCTCTACCGGAGACATATCAATTCAGGGCTCACGAGTGGCGTAGATGGCTTTCCTGCAACAGACGACATTCCAGCCTTGTGACGCCCATAGCGCAGTTGCAGTCAGCCGTCGGAGTGCATCCGGACCCGGTTATGGGTATTCCCGCGGTCCCGTCGAAACTAGCAAACAAGTGCGGGTGTGAGATAGCGCAAAGAGCACCCGCACTTGTTTGCGATATCTGTTGCAGGCCCCGCCAAGAAATTTCCGATCACGGCAGTGAACCGTAAATTTTCTGCGACAACGCCTGGGCCCGGAAGCGTTTGAGGCGTTGCACACGCTTGCTGCAGCGTGGGTGCGCACGGGGCAAATGTCCGCAGTAACGACTTGCCGGGCGTCTACGGCGGGCGTGTTTCAGGAGTTTCTACCGGAGCCGCAGCCCCCGCACTCCGCCGTCGCGCATCTTCCATTTTGATCAGCGCACGTCGCAGTGCGCTGTAACGCCGCAGTGCGCGCTCCATCGGGGCCAATCGGATTGCTCCGGTCGAACCGTCTGCAAGTAGGTGGGTCTTCAGTGTTTCGTATGCCTGATTCACCGTCGAGACCAAGTCTGGAAGTCCCGTGGTTTCGGCGGAGGCATCGGTCGTTGCCACCGTCTCAATCAACGCGTGGCCGTTGCCGGAGAACGCGGCGTAGGCGGAGGCTGTTCCGGAAGGTAGCGGCTCGTGCTGGCTCAGTGCGGCGGCGATGGCGACCTGCTCAACCACACTTTCGTGGTCGCGCAGTGTGCGCAAGGCCGAAGCCACCCGTTCGGCACTGTCCTCGGACATGGTGGCCAGATTCATGCGCTCGATGAACGCCTGGGCGGCGGCGGCCAAGCGTTCGGTAGCGGTGAGGTCCGCAGTGAGCGTGGCGGTGTCGGCACCGTCGAGTGCGCGGTGCAGAATACGTCGGGAGATCGCCCCAATGCGTTCAATTTCCCGGTGCAGTGCTTCGACGGCCAGAGCCGGGACCGCGAGTACGGTGTCGTCCAGAAAGCGCGGTGCCCCTTCGTCGCTCTCGCGTGCGCGGAAGCGTCGCTGCAGCCATCGGCTCAAGGCGTCGGCGAAAGGCCACATCAGCAGCACGCCAAGCAGATTGAAGACGGTGTGAAACAGGGCCAGGCTGGTTGCCGGATCGCCAGGAAGCCCGAGCGCCTTCCGGCCCGCCGCTATTGCGCTGACCAGCCAGGGCAGGAGAAGCAGGGCCACCGTTCCCGTCAACGCATTGAAGATGACGTGGGCAGCCGATGCGCGGCGCGCGTTCGGGGTTGCACCGATGGCGGCCAGCATCGCGGTGACGGTGGTGCCGACGTTCGCCCCGATGACGACTGCCGCAGCTCCCTGTGCAGTGAGCAGCCCGCCTTGCGCTGCAGTGAGTGCGATCGTCATTGAGGCGCTGGAGGACTGCATCAAAATGGTCAGCAGGATCCCGATGCCTAGCTGGGCGACGACGGCCAGGGCATCCTCTCCCTGGGGCAGGCTGATTTGCGTGGCCAGCCCGGTGAAAGACTGTTGAAGGAGCGCGATGCCCAGAAACAGAAGGCCGAAGCCGGCCAATGCGCCGCCAAAGGCGCCGCGACGCTTCCCCAATCCGCTCAGGCGAGTGGCGGCGCCAATGCCGATGAGCGGCAGCGCCAGGGCTTCGATCTTGAGCTTGAGACCGATCAGGGCGACAATCCAGCCGGTCATGGTGGTGCCGACATTGGCGCCAAAGAGCACCCAGAGTGCTCCGCTGAGGCCCAGCAATCCGGCATTGACGAAGCCAATTGCGGCGACCGTGACGGCGCTGGACGATTGCACCAATGCAGTGATCAAGACCCCTGAGCCAAGAGCGTGCCAACGAGTGCGAGTCGCCCCGGCCAGAAGACGCTCAAGACTGGGGCCAGCGGCGAGCTTGAGCCCCTCGGTCATCATTGACATGCCGAGAAGAAATAAGCCCAGACCTCCGGCCAGATTGGCGAGCGTACTGGTCATCGAATATTTACATGGGCACCGACGGCCCCGGACTCTCTTTCCAAAGAGCGTTCGTTGGCGCGGACTTTAGGGGGCGGGTCCGAACGGCTTGGGACTGCGCCACCGTGGGCGCATCTGGTGCAGGCGGTGCCGCCCATACGGTATGGCTGCGCATTCGGCGCGTCTCGCTCACGAGGCACGACTCTGGTGCCGCAGCATGCGGTCGTCGCCGTCTTGAGTGAAGGAATGGCCGACTGCGGCGAAACCTTCAGAAGTATTCGCCCTTGAACAGGTTGGCGAACACGACCTGCTCCAGCGTCGGCTTGGCGCCTTCGCGTCGGCCCTTGGCGGCGGACGAGGACGGGAACAGGTTGAAGCCCTTGTTGAGGATGTAGTCGTTGAGCTTGGGCCACAGCGCGTAGCTGACGGCGGCGGCGGTGCCCAGCGGTGTGGCGATGGACTTGGGCTTGTCGATCAGCGCGCGGATCACGGTGTCGGCGGCCTTGTTGGGGCTCCAGGTCGGCACGTAGTCGTAGAGCTTGGTCGGCGCGATCATCGGCGTGCGCACCAGCGGCATGTAGATCGCGGTGACGTCGATGTTCAGATGCTTGACCTCGGCCGACAGGCAGCGCGAGAACGCATCGAGCGCGGCCTTGGAGGCGACGTAGGCGGAGAAGCGCGCGGCGTTGGCGAGCACACCGATCGAAGAGATGTTGACGATCTGGCCGCGGCGGCGCTTGGCCATCGACGGCAGGAAATTCATGATCATGCGCACGGCGCCGAAGTAGTTCAGCTGCATCGTGCGTTCGAAGTCGTGGAAGCGGTCCATCGATTCGAACACGGCGCGGCGGATCGAGCGGCCGGCGTTGTTGACCAGGATGTCGACATGGCCGAAGTCGGCCAGGATCTGCTGCGCGCAGGCGTCGATCGCGGCGAGTTCGTTGAGGTCGCAGGGATAGACGTGGGCTTCGCCGCCGGCCTTTTCGATGATCCGCTGGGTTTCCTCCAGTTTCTCGCGCGTGCGGGCGACCAGGATCACCTTGGCACCGGCGGCGGCGAGCTTCTTCGACACGGTGAAACCGATGCCCGACGAGGCGCCGGTGACCACGGCGACCTTGCCGGAGAGTTTCTGCACCGCGCCGGCCGGCAGCGTGACTTCCAGGTCCAGATGCAGTTCCCAGTATTGCCACAGCTTTTCGGCGTAGTCGGCGATGTTGGGGCACTGGATACCGGAGCCCTTGAGCGCGCGGCGGGTGTGCTTGTCGTCGAACACGGCGAGGTTGCTGACATAGCCGAGCACGGAGATGGGTACGCCGATGGCGCTCGAGACGCGACGCTTGAGTGCGTAGGGAATCGCGTCGGCCACGCGGCCGGACAGCTGCTTGACCTGCGTCGGTATCGGCGGCACTTCGAACTTCTTGGCGAAGTTGGGGCCGTGCGCAGCTTCGAAAATCGTCTGCAGCAGTTCGCCGACGGTGGGTGACTGTGCCTGGATCAGGCAGAAGCACTTGCCGTCGAGGCCGTCCTGATGCGCGATGTGGTCGAGCGCCTTGGCAACGTAGTCGACCGGCGCCAGCGGCACGCGGCCGCCTTCGATGCCCAGCAGCGGCAGCCACTTGGGCACCGAGTGGCTGATCTTCTGGATCGTCTTGAAGAAGTAGTACGGCCCGTCGATCTTGTCCATCTCGCCGGTCTCGGAGTGACCGACAACGGCGCCCGGGCGGTAGATCCGGAACGGCACCTTGCTCTCTTCGCGGACAATCTGCTCGGACTGGAACTTGGTGCGGAAGTACGGGTGGCCGAGGCGCTGGCCCTCGTCGAACATGTCCTCGGTGAAGCGGCCGACCCAGTCGCCGCCGGCCACGGCGACGCTGGAGACGTGGTGCAGGCGCACGTTGCCGCCGAGGTCGTTGGTGAAGGCGACGAGGTTGCGCGTGCCTTCATTGTTGATGCGATCGCCGGTGGCGTCGTCCATGTTCATGTCATAGACGGCGGCCAGGTGGAAGACGTGGCTGACCTTGCCGGCGAGTTTCTTGAAGTCCGCGGCGGAGACCAGTCCCGGCGTGGTGATGTCGCCGTAGACCGGCAGCAGGTTCTTGCCGGCGGCGCCGTAGCGCGCCTGCAGCGCCTTGAACTTGTCCTTGGACGATTCGCGCACGAGCACGTGGACCTTGGCGCCTTCACGCTGCAGCAGCTGTTCCAGCAGAAACTTGCCAATGAATCCGGTTGCCCCGGTGACGAAATAGTTCACGACTCTTCTCCCGATGATCCTTCCCGAAGGGACAGGATATTACCGGAGCATGCCCGGCAGATGACTTGGCGCCGCCGCCGTGCGCCACGGCGCAGCGGACAAGGGTTCAATAGTCGCCTTCCTGATGCCTGGCCGCGGCAGAGCGCTCGCGCCGCTCGGAGCGTCGCTCACGGGCGTCCTTGTCGGTACGCCAGACGACTTCCGGGAACAGCAGCACCCGCAGCAGGCCGACCAGCATGTACAGATAGCTGGTCGAGAACATCACACCGCAGAAGATCGACACCCATTCGAAATTCGGTGACAGGAACTTGATGCCCCACCACGAGGCGACATCGGTCACCGCGGCCGACAGGCCAATCGGAAAGACCCATTGATACGGCCACAGGTGATTGAACTGCAGCGAGAATGGAATGCCGATGATGAAGAAGCTGGTGGTGAAGCCAAACAGGTGGGCGTGAGTGAATGCGATCAACTTGCCCAGCGACATCTGCTCGAAGTACGCCTCGGCGGTGCCGTGCAGATGCAACTGGTAGACGATCTCCGATGCGCCGAATGCGAAGGCGATGCCGAACAGGACGGTCGCCATGGCGATGCCGCGCTTCACCCCGGTCGGCAGGTGGTGCAGGTTGATGTCGGCGGTGTGCGCCTGGAACGGCACCATCCACCAGAAGAAGCCCAACAGCAGGAAGAAACCGCCGACCAGCGCGATCGGTGCGCCGACGGTGATCCAGGGTGACTTCTGCGGCGGCAACTCGACGATGGCTTCGCTTTGGATCGGTGCATCGCTGAAGAAATCGAAGTCGTCTCCAGTGGCATCGTCGGCGGGCGCGTCAGCGGTCTGGTGCTGCGTCTGCAGTTCCTGCTCGGCGGCGCTCTGCGCCAGCGCGCGTGCGCCGATCAAGCCACCGATCAGCAGCAGGGCCAGCAGCAGTTCGATCAGACGGGCCTTGAGCATGGGTTCAGGAAAGCCAAATGAGTGAATGCGTTGCGCCCGTGCAGGTTGGGCGTCGTCCGCAATGCGGAATGAGATATCCGCTTTTTTCGCGCGGGGATCTCGATACGCACCTGCCGGTGCTACTCGATCCGAACAGAGGGTGAGGAATCTGTCCCGGGACCGTAACGTGGCCCGTAGGGTGGGTTAGCGACGCGCAGCGGCGCGTAACCCACCGGATGCGGTGAAGTGTCGGCGAATGATTGGCCTGCATCGCTACGCTCCCTTCAGCCGCACATACACCAGCGTGCCGGCCTTCTTCACCGCGCGCGTGATCGCGGCGTCGAGGTCATCGCCGTCGGCTTGCGGCAGCTGGTGCAGCGCAATGCCGGTGAAGCTCGCGTAGACCGCGCGCTTGGCCGCTTCCGGGACCTGATTGGAGTTCAATGCGTTGACCGCGGTGACGGTGAGCGTCCGGTCGGTGACCAGCAGCAGGAAGAAGGTCTTGCCACCGAATTCGGCCGGGAAGATCAGAGCGGTGCCGGCGGGACGCTGGTTTTCCAGCGGGATGTAGATGGTGTTCTCGTCGTCCTTGCCCAGCATCGCACCCAGGGTCTGTGCGCGGGCGATGTCGGCGTCGGTCAGCACGGCGTCCTTGGGCAGGTAGGCGCGCACGCCGGGGAACGCGGCCTGCACCTCACGCGGGATCAGGCTGGCGGTGTCGAGCCAGTCGCCCTTGTCCTGCGGGGTCGAGCGCTTGTCGCCGGGGTTGGCCTTGGCGCCGGCCTCGGTGCCGTTGGCGTTGCCGTCGGCGTCGGCATCGAGTCCGGCGATCTTGCCGAACGCGGCCGAGGTCATGCCGGCGTCCTTGAACTGCTGGCCGAAGGTGTTCAGCGGCGTGCCGCCACCGTCCTTGTGGCAGGCGTTACACGAGGGCGGATAGCCGTACTGCTGCTTGTACATGCGCGCGAACGCCGGCTCGGCCTGCGCCACGCCCGGCAGCGCGGTGGCCAGTGCCCACACGATCAGCGCCTCCCGTTTCATCGGCACTCTCCTTCTCTGCCTCAAAAGTCGAACAGACCCGGCACCTGCTCGCGCATGCGCGTCAGCAGTTCCGGGTTCTGCGACAGTGCGGACTGCAGCTTCGCGTGCTGCGGCGAATCGGCCGGCGGCATCAGCTTGGCGGCCTTGTCGGTGTTCTGGTATCGCGCCCAGTCGAGCGCATCGCGGATCTCGGCCTTGGCCTCGATGCTGGCACGCACCGCGGCTTCGTCGTCACCGGCCATGAAATTCAGTTTGGCGTTGGGATTGCCGCGGTGACAGGCGAAGCAGTACTGCGCGAACGGCTGCAGCGTGGAGTCGGCGGCCAGTTCCAGCGGCGGCTCCGAAGCGGCCACCGGCGGCGACATCGCGTCGGTGTCCAGGCAGCAGTAGCCGGGTGCCGCAGCGTCACCGGAGGATGGCAGCGCGACGGCCAGCGCCTGCATCAGGCGCACGCGCGAGGCCGGCCGCGGTGAAATCTGCGTTTCGGGCAGCGCGTCGACGGCGTTGTCCACAAGCTTCCAGTCGTAGTCGGCGCGCTGCTCCAGCGCGCTGACATCGTCCGCCGTGAACAGCGCGGCGATGCCGTAGACGCCGTCGATGTTGTCGGCGCCGAGCCAACGCTTGGGCG
>JBFFJL010000172.1:0-7893 GCA_041555955.1 Nevskiaceae bacterium | reverse complement strand
CGTCGGATGCCCCTGGTGGACATTCGCAGCGACTCGAGCACGGGCACGGCCATGCCGCGCCCAGGGACCTAGAGATGTGCGAGTCAGCTGCGTGCGGGACTGCGGGCTTTTGAACGGCTCCGCCGCACCTTCGCAGCGACGCGATCACGGGCGCGACGATGCAGTGTCCTGAAGGGGAAGCTGCACCGCTCGACGCCGCACCGCGAACGGATCAAGGTGTGCGGAGCGGGAACGGTTACATACCCACGGCCGTATGCGTGGTAGTCTCGCCATGACGTCACAGAGGCATTCGATGTCTACGGTGGTGGATTGGAAATCGGGCGCTGCTTGCGCCCATCTGCAACTAGCGCGACACTGAATTCATGGCCACATTCATCGCCGTCTTCGTTCTGTTCAGCCTGGCCCTGGCCGGGCTCGGGCTGGGCTGGTTGCTGAAGGGCAGGGAACTGAAGGGAACTTGCGCAAGCCAGGCCGCATTCACCGGCGGCGTTTGCGACGTGTGTGGCAAGACCGAGCGTTGCGAGGGCGACGCGTCCGGTCAATAACGATTACAGATCCGGACGTACACGGAGGCGACAGCATGCTGCATTCGATCACCGTCAAAGATTACATGAGTGAGAGCCTGCTGACGTTCCGTCCGGACATGGACGTGATTGAGGCGATCCACAAGCTGGTCGAAAAGGGCTATTCCGGCGCGCCGGTGCTCGACAATCTCGGCAATGTCATCGGGGTGCTGTCCGAGCACGACTGTCTCAAGGTTGGGCTGCATGCCAGCTATCACGGCGTGCTCGGCGGCAAGGTCGCTGATTTCATGTCCAAGAATCCGGTCACCGTGGAATCCGACCTGAGCATTCTGGAACTGGCCAAGATGTTTCTCGACAAACCGTTCCGGCGCTATCCGGTCACGGAAGAGAATCGCTTGATCGGACAGATTTCGCGTTCGGACGTGCTGCGCGCGATTGATGCGATCAACGACAGCTCCAATGCCTAGTCCACTGAACCAATGACATTCCACCTCCTGCCGAGCACGCCATCCGGGCGCGCTGCGTCGTCAGAAGTGCTCGAAATAGCTGGGCTATTCCTGTCCTTTCTTCCTCGCATCGCATCGCAGCTGACACCCTCATCAGGGTGCGAAGTCACCGGTTCAGTGGACTAGCGCATGAGCTTATTGACCCACGGCTTCGCGCTGCGCCGGCGCTAAGCCGCCCCTGTGTCCCGAGGTCATCACCACCGACCGGAATCGCCAGATGCTGACGCTACGCCGCCTGACTGGCGTGCGTTGCGCGGGCTATGGCCCTATCTGCGGGAATTCCCGGCACGAATCGCGATCGCGATGGCATTTCTCGTGGCGGCCAAGTTGGCCGGCACCGCGCTGCCGATGCTGCTCAAGCATGTGGTCGATGCGCTCGATACTGCGGGTGGGAATCTGATTGTTGTTCCGCTGAGCCTGCTGCTGGCGTACGGCGCGCTGCGCCTGGCCAATGTGCTGTTCGGAGAGTTGCGCGATGTCGTGTTCGGCCGTGTCAGCGAACGCGCGATGCGCCGCGCCGCCCTGTCGGTGTTCCGGCATCTGCATGCACTGGATCTGGACTTTCACCTGTCGCGCCGCACCGGCGGACTGTCGCGCGATATCGAGCGCGGCATTTCCGGGATCAGCTTCCTGCTGCGCTTCATGCTGTTCAACATCCTGCCGACGCTGCTCGAAATTGCACTGGTCGCCGGCATCCTGCTGTTCAACTACGGTGCCGCGTTTGCGGTCATCACCGCAGTGGCGGTGGTGCTGTACATCCTGTTTTCGGTGGCGACGACCGAATGGCGCACGCGCTACGTGCGCGAGGCTAACCGACTCGATTCCCATGCCAATACCCGCGCCATCGACAGTCTGCTGAACTACGAGACGGTCAAGCTGTTTGGCAACGAGGCTTACGAGGCAGAGCAATACGATCGTTCGCTGGCCGCGTGGGAGCGGGCACAGCAGCAGAACCGGCTGTCGCTGGCAGCGCTGAACTCCGGGCAGGCGCTGATCGTTGCCGGAAGTCTGACCTGGATGATGATTCTTGCCGCCCGTGGCGTCGCTGCGGGGGCAATGACCTTGGGCGATTTTGTCGCGATCAACGCTTATCTGATCCAATTGTTTGTGCCACTGAATTTTCTGGGTTTCGTGTACCGAGAAATCCGCCGAGCCCTGACCGATATGCAGCGCATGTTTGCGCTGCAGCAGGTCAAACCGAAGGTGGTTGATGGCGCGGAGCAGCTGGAAATGCATGGGGCACCGGTCGACGTGCGCTTTGACGACGTGCATTTCGCGTACGGGCCAAAGCGCGAAATCCTGAAGGGCGTCAGTCTCTATATTCCGGCGGGGCACAAGCTCGCCGTGGTCGGCGCCAGCGGTGCCGGCAAGTCGACTCTCGGGCGGCTGCTGTTCCGTTTCTACGATCCGATCGCCGGCAGCATCAGTGTCGGCGGGCACGACATCCAGGGTCTGACGCAACACAGTCTGCGATCGCATATCGGCGTAGTGCCGCAGGACACCGTACTGTTCAACGATACCCTGGCGTACAACATCGCCTACGGACACCCGGGGGCGACCCAGGCCGAGATCGAGCGGGTGGTGAGGCTGGCGCATCTGGCCCCCTTCATCGCGCAGCTGCCGGACGGCTACGAGACACGTGTCGGTGAGCGCGGCCTGAAACTGTCTGGCGGAGAGAAGCAGCGCGTTGCGATCGCGCGTGCGCTGTTGAAGGATCCGCCGGTGATGATCTTCGACGAGGCGACCTCGTCGCTGGACTCGGCTTCGGAGCGCGCCATCCTTGACGCATTGCGTGAAGTGGCTCAGCACCGCACCACGCTGGTGATCGCACACCGTCTGTCCACCATCGTCGACGCCGATGAGATCGTGTTGCTGGACCAGGGTCGCGTTGTCGAGCGCGGCACACATGCCAAGCTGCTGGCGGCTGGTGGTGCCTATGCGCGGCTGTGGCAGATGCAGCAGCGTGAGCAGCCCGCGGCGCCGGCCGCCGCGACGACGGCCTAGTTGATGGCCAGGCGCGGCACGGGTGCGGTGCCTCCCGAGCCTCCCGAGCCTCGCGGGGCAGCTCAGATCTACGCAGATCTGGAGAATTGTTTGCGCGCACTTCCCGGCGGCACCAATTTCGCATACCGTTAGCGCGAACAACGCAGGGGGAGACGCCGGCACGTATCCGGCCATCGCATGATAGGCATCGACACACTCAAAGCACTGATCAGCACGAGTCCGCGTGAGGAAGTGCTGCGGCATATCGTCACCCCGGAACTCGACGAGCTGTTTGCGCGCATCCCCAAGCCGGTCGGCAGCTTCGGCTACGACCCCTGGGGCTACAACGAGGACACCGCGAAGTTCGCGCTGGGGCTGCTCAAATTTCTCTACGAGCGCTATTTTCGCGTCACGACCTCCGGGCTGGAAAATATCCCCGATCACGGTCGCGTTCTGGTTGTACCGAATCATTCGGGTCAGCTGCCGATGGATGGCGTGCTGATCGGTTATGCGCTGGCGACCAACCCGCACGGGCCACGTGCAGCGCGGGCGATGATTGAGCGTTTCTTTCCGACGGTGCCGTGGCTGGGCAACATCCTCAACTCGATCGGTGCAGTGATTGGTGATCCGCTGAACTGTTCAAAGATGCTGGAACAGGAAGAAGTGATCATCGTGTTTCCGGAAGGGGTCCGCGGCTCGGGCAAGTTGTACAAGGATCGTTACCAGTTGCAGCGCTTTGGCAACGGCTTCATGCATCTGGCCCTGCAGCACAACACGCCGATCATTCCGGTTGGCGTGGTGGGTTGCGAGGAGACGATGCCGTCGCTGGCGAATATTTCGCCGTTGGCCAAGCTGCTTGGCATCCCCTATGTTCCGGTCGGACCGATGCTGCCGCTCCCGGCGCGGGTCCACCTGACATTCGGCGAGCCGATGCATTTCGAAGGCGACTGCGAAAGCGAGGAGCGGGTGACTGAGCGGGTCGAACTGGTCAAGGACCGCATTCGGGAACTGATCGATGCCGGCCTGAAACAACGCACCAGCATTTTCTAGAAGCGTAGACCCATGCCCCATAAGAAAACTGTTCTTGTTACCGGCGCGGCCGGCTCGCTCGCCAAGCGCGTGATCGCGCGCCTGCATGGCAAGCACAATGTCATTGCAGTGGATTTCCGCCGCAAGGTCGAGACCGATGCCGGTGTGCCGTCGTACAAGGTTGACCTGCAGAAGCGTGGATTCGAGGACGTGTTCCGCAACCACAAGATCGATGCAGTGATCCACATCGGGCGCATTTTTGCGCATGAGTCCGACCGCCAGCGTCGTTACAACGCCAACGTGCTTGGCACCAAGCGCATGCTGGAGCTGTGCCGCAAATACGGCGTTGGCGAGGTGGTGATTCATTCGACGTATTTCGTCTACGGGGCGTCGGCCTACAACCCGGCCTTGCTGGATGAAGATGCGCCGCTCAAGGCGAGCGAAGTAACTCAGGATCTGGTCGACTCGGTTGAAGTGGAGTCGCTGGCGCAGATCTATCTGTGGAAGTATCCGGAGCTGAACATCACGATCCTGCGGCCGTGCAATGTGCTCGGCCCCGGCGTCCGTAATTCGATGTCGCTGCTGCTGTCGCGCTCGGTCGCTCCAGTGCTGCTCGGGTTCTCGCCGTTGATGCAGTTCCTGCACGTCGATGACATGGCCGATGCCCTCGCGCTGGCATTCGAGCGCAACAAGCCTGGCATCTACAACGTTGCGCCGGACGACTGGGTAGCGTATCAGGTCGCGGTCGAGCAATGCGGTTGCCGCAAGCTGCCTGTACTCAGCGTGCCGCCGATGCTGCCGAAGCTGATCAGCAATGCGTTGAACTGGAACGCGTTCTTCCCGCCGTACCTGATCAATTACTTCAAGTATCCGGTGATCATCGACGGGCGCCTGTTCCGCGAAACCTTCGACTGGAAGCCGCGGCGCAACATGAACGACATCTTCAGCTATTACCGCAAGGCCAAGCTGCTCGCTGCGTAAGGACGTTCCGCGGTCATTGTCGATTTGTATCGACGCGACAGGAATTTCTCATTTCCGCTCGCTGCTGGGGCTGCCTATACTCGAGTCGGTGCAAGACAACGACCGGATCGGCAAGGAGTGGGAAATGGCGAAGGCCAAGAGCAGCGGCAAGGTGCCGAAAATCGATATCGGCATCAGCAAGGATGTGCGCAAGGGCATTGCTGACGGATTGAGCGCCTTGCTCGCGGATGAGTACACCCTCTATTTGAAGACGCACAATTTTCATTGGAACGTCACCGGTCCAATGTTCAACACGTTGCATCTGATGTTCGAGACGCACTACACCGAGGCGGCAACCGCGGTGGATCTGATTGCCGAGCGTATCCGCGCCCTGGGGTTCCCGGCGCCCGGGACGTACCGGGCGTTTGCCGCGCTGTCGTCGATCGAAGAGGTCGACGGCGTGCCGGAGTGGAAGGCCATGGTGACGCAGCTGATCAAGGGACATGAGGCGTGTGTGAAGACGGCGCGCCGGTTGTTCCCGCTCGTTGGTGAGGCCAGCGATGAGCCAACCGCGGATCTGTTGACGCAGCGCATGCAGGTTCACGAAAAGACTTCGTGGATGCTGCGTAGCCTGCTTGAGTAAGGACAGCGTTGAGCGCGCGCCCCGAGCCGCTGCTGGCGGTCCGGCAGCTCAAGATCCAGTATCGATTGCGGCCTAAACGTCCGTGGGCGCCCGCGCTGGTGCTGCGCGCAGTCGATGAGATCAACTTCAACCTGATGCCCGGCGAAACTCTGGGGCTGGTGGGTGAGTCGGGTTCAGGCAAATCGACGCTGGCGCGCGCACTGGTGGGCTTGAACCCGATCACCGCCGGTTCGGCGCGCTTTCAGGGACAGGAACTGGCGGGGCTGGATGCGCGTGCCTGGCGCGCGCTGCGGCGCGAGATCCAGATGGTGTTTCAGGATCCGCAGGCGAGTCTCGATCCGCGGATGCGGATCCTGGAGATCGTTGCCGAGCCGTTGGACTACCTGATGCCCGAGCTGGGCCGTGATGCGCGCCGGCAGCGCGCCAGCGAGACCTTGGAACGAGTCGGGCTCAACGCCGCGCTGCATGCGCGGTTCCCCCATGAGCTGTCGGGCGGGCAATGCCAGCGGGTTGGAATTGCGCGTGCGCTGGTGGTAAAGCCGCAGCTGCTGATCTGCGACGAGGCGGTGTCGGCGCTGGATGTTTCCGTGCAGGCGCAGGTGCTCGATCTGCTGCTGTCGCTGCGGCGCGAGTCGAGCGTGTCGATGTTGTTCATCACACATGATCTGGCCGTGGCGCGCCAGGTCAGCGACCGCGTGATGGTGATGTATTTCGGGCGCGTGATGGAACAGGCCACAACGGAGCTGCTGTTCGAGCAACCGCGACACCCGTATACCAAAGCCTTGCTGGCGTCCGTGCCTGGCTCCGATCACACGCTGCGCCGGCAATTGCTGCTCGCGGGCGAGGCGCCGGACCTCAGCGTTCCGGCGTCGGGCTGCGCATTTGTCACACGCTGCCCGATGGCCGACGAACAGTGCAATCGCCGGGTGCCGCCGGTGCAGCGGCTGGACGACGGTGCCGCAGTGGCGTGTCACTACGTCGCAGGGACACAGAGCTGGTCCCCCAGCCGTGCCGCGCCGGAGCAGCGCGGGCTCTGAATCGGACGATGGCCGCGGTTCAGCAGGTCGGTTTTTTGCCGGCGGCGCGGGCCTGGTT
The DNA here is from genome assembly GCA_041555955.1 of Nevskiaceae bacterium. Taxonomy (GTDB): domain Bacteria; phylum Pseudomonadota; class Gammaproteobacteria; order Nevskiales; family Nevskiaceae; genus Solimonas. Next base: position 1,153 of record JBFFJL010000172.1, on the reverse strand, counting down.
ATACAGCGGGATGACCTTGCCGAGGTTGTTGTTCAGATCCTTGATGCGCGAAGTTGGCGACGGATGCGTCGATGCAAATTCAGGCGGTGTTTCGCCGGCTTCACGCGCCATGTTCTCCCACAGTCTCGGGGCCTCCGCCGGATCAAAGCCGGCACGCGCCATCAACTGCTGACCGAGGATGTCGGCTTCGGATTCGTCGCCGCGTGAATAGGGCAGCAACAGCAGTAGATTGGCGCCCATGCCGATCATGTCGCCGGACACGCCGGTGGCCGACGACACCACTGCAACGCCAAGCTGCGTCGCCATCTCGTTGGAAACACGCGCGGCCGAATGGCCAGCGATGACATGCGAAATTTCGTGGCCGATTACCGCGGCGAGCTGTCCCTGATTTTTCGTGACCTTGAGCAGGCCGGTGTACACGCCGATCTTGCCGCCGGGTAACGCGAAGGCGTTGACCTGCTTGGAGTCGAACACCTGCACTTCCCATTGGCCACCGACTTCGCGCGTGATCGCGTTGGCGACGCACTGGACGTAGCGGTTGGTTTTGCCGTCCTTGGTTGGCGGAGTTTTTTCCTTCAGATCCTGGAACGCAGTAGCGCCCATCTGTGCCATTTCGGTGTCCGACACCAGGCGCAACTGACGGCGTCCGGTTGGCGATGTTACGCAGGCGGTCACGACGGCGCCGACAACGGTGATGCACAACAGGGTGCGGACTGCGGGCCAGCGCGACATGCAATTTCTCCGAGGAACTGAAAACGCTGATGAAATGATAGTGGATGCAGCGCTGAAAGCCAGCCGCAGGCCGCGTCGCACCATCGCCGCAATCCCGGTAAAGTCCTGTTTGGGCCCGTCAGGGCTCATGGGGATGCGGCCAGGGTCGGAGGAGAAATTGACCCGTCCGCAGTGTCGAGGCGGCAACGACCGTCAGTCTTTCTGGAAGGTAGATCAAGTATGTCTGAGCGTGAGACCGGTACCGTCAAGTGGTTTGACAATGCCAAAGGCTATGGCTTCATTCAGCGCGGAACGGGACAGGACGATGTCTTCGTCCATTTCCGGCAAATCGAGGGTGAGGGCTATCGCACGTTGCAGGAGGGACAGCAGGTGCAATTCAACGTGATTCAGGGTCAGAAGGGCCTGCAGGCCGAACAGGTCG
>JBFFJL010000171.1:0-7895 GCA_041555955.1 Nevskiaceae bacterium | reverse complement strand
GTGAGCAGGCGGCGGTCCGACCGCAGGACAGCGGTTTCGTTTTGATGGGATACCGTCACTGCGACCTGGCACTGCGCATCGCAACTTCAGCGCCCGCAGGAGTCAGCTCTCCCTCAATTTGCAGGAGTTTTCAAATGCAGGACGACGACAAGATTCCCAACCCCCGCGCATACAACGAGCGCGGATGGCCGCTCGGCGGCATCCCGATCACCAACGCCGTTGCGGCACAGTTGATTAATGAACCTCGGCGGGCAACCGATGAGGAGCTGATTGCGCGACTCTCAGGTGCAGGCAGCGCGCCCAACCAGCGTGCATTTGAAAAAAAAGAATCGGTGCTTCCCCACATCTACATACACGGCGTCACAGACGCCACCGTGCTGTGCACGCTCAATCCACGGATGACTCTCCGGACCGCGCAGCAAACATTGTCGAATTTCGCGTCCAAGAATCTGGTTGCACGCGTGGACACTCCAGGGGTTCCTGTAAAGGTTTATCGATTAACACCTGAAGGTGCACGCTGGGTGTTAGAAAACGCTCCGAGCTACTACACCTCGATGGTGAAACCATGGGTGCGGGACTCGGATATTCCCAAGAAGGAAATTGAGCACAAGCTGCTGATCCAGTTGTCGACCCATCTGGTCCGACATCGCGTGCTTCCGGAACTGCTCGGCGATGACTACTCTCCAGAACGGGTTTCTGTGAAGCCCGAGAGGATTCTCCGTGCACAGAATGAAAAGCTCGAACTGGCGCACAAGTATCCCGATGCCATCATCACACACGAACATACGCGCGCCACAGCATATGGTGAAGATCGCACGCCGATCCGGGTCGCAATAGAAGCGCAAGAGAGCGCAGAGATTGCTGACACTACAGAAAGGGTGATCACTATGTACTGCGAGGAGTTGCGTGCAGGAACCATCGATTATGTGATTTGGACTTCGACGAAACCACGAGTTGCAGCCCAATATGATCCCCGCCGGTTGGAGGTTCTCCGCTGCGAGTTTTTCTACAACTCTGAACAGATGAAGTGGTACCGCAGGACTCAGCTTGATCAGTTCAACTCGCGCTTTCGCGTGATGCAGGACTTCAGCGATGTCATGCACCGCGTCTTGAGGCCGATTGATCTGAGCGAGCACCGCGGCCGCTACTATCGAGGGTAGCTGCAACACTGCTCGGGTATTGGAAGCCAATCAGCCCCAGCAAAAGTGGTTCAGGCCTAGCGTGCAACGCGCTAGGCCTTTTTACACATTCTGAAGGATCGTTTCAGTCGCTATAAGATTTCAGTTTTCATACTAAGAGCTTCGACATATGAATAACGATCAATATTCGAACGTTCTGCTCATTGGTGGGGGTCGGAGGTACTCCACGGCACAATTCCTGAGCTGATACGGATACTGTCAACGCGCGGACGGGTGTCAATCCAGTGACGAATTTCGTTATCCAACCAAGCCACACGCTTTCCGCCGAGGCTTACGGGACACGGAAACCGCCCTTCGGAAATCCACCGATAAATTGTATTCCGCCCAAGACCGGTCAAATGCCGAACCTGCGAGATGCGCAGAAGCCTCGCTCCGCATTCGCTTGGAGGCCTCAACGCCTGAATGCCCGCAATTGTGGCGCCGCTGTCGGTAGTAGGTCGCTTCATGTGTATCGCCTGAACGAATTCGACGTTACGGTATCCGCCCTTAAACGATTCACCTTGATGGCCGGCGGCACCTTCTTGCGACGTCGCCGGCGGACGTGCAGCTGCTCCAGTGCATACAGCCGGTCAACGCGCTTGTGGTTCACCTGCAAGCCGCCCTGGCGCAGCTTCAGGTAGATCATCTCGGCTCCGTAGCGCCGATGCTTCTGTGCCAGCGCCACGATCTTCTGCCGCAGATCAGCGTTGCGATCCGGTGCCGGCACGTAACGCAGCGAGCTGGCGCTCATGCCGATCGCCGCCAGTGCACGCCGCTCAGTTAGCCCCAGAGATTTCATCTCCCGCACCGCCTCGCGTCGAGCCGGTGCGGTCACGACTTTTTCTCAGTACCTCGCGGGTCACCTCGATCTCGAGTAGCGACTCCACCAGCAGCTTCTTCAGCCGCGCGTTCTCAGTTTCCAACTCCTTCAGCCGCTTGGCGTCCGACACGTCCATGCCGCCGAACTTGCTGCGCCACAGGTAGTAGCTCGCGTCCGAGAACCCATGCCGTCGGCACAGCTCCTTGATCGGCACGCCAGCATCCGCTTCCTTCAGAAATCCGATGATCTGTTCTTCGCTGAACCGCTTCTTCACGTCCAATCTCCTTCTTGACAGGGATTGGATTCCAAACAGATCCGCTACTCAACTGCGGGGGGACGTCGTAGCACATGCTTCCTTCCCCGGGTGAGCGCCGGACCGCCATCGGAGTGATCCGGCAAGGATAGCGTCGCCTATTTCTTGGCACTCCTCAATAATCGTGCTGTTGGGCCTGTGACCGGAGGCATGAGGATCCAAAGACTACCGTGCCGCTAGCATCTCCTCCAGGCACGTGGTGTATCGCCGTGACAATGCCGCCCGATTCATCCTCCACCCTTTCTGGATACCAGCCCCCGCAACAGCCAGCGTTCCAGATCCGTAACGACGATTGACCGAATCCATGACGCTGTTCAGTCGATCCCTGCGCTCAACGTCGCTCGGATCTTCAAACAATGTGATCTGACGCTGAGCCTTGGGCGACAGGTCCATGAGCATGGTCCCGGCCTTCTTGTATGCATATCCGGATCGATAAAGCTGATCGAGGGCTTTCGATGCAAAGCGTGCAAACGTCATCGTGTCATCCGTCGCGCTCGGCAGCCGTATCGTGAGGCTGCGCGAATACTGTGGCGTCAGTGGCTTGAACGGGTTGGTCTGAACGAAAACATGGAGCGCGCCGGCCACGGATCCTTGCTGCCGCAGCTTCTCGGCGGCCCGACTGACGTAGCTGATCATCGCTTCCCGCAGTTCATCCTTCTCCGTGACCGGTCGACCGAAACTACGGCTCGACATGATCTGCTGCTTGTCTGGCGCAATGAGTTCAAGGTTCAGGCAGGCTATGCCCCGCAGCTCTTCGACAATCCGCTCGACAACGACACTGAATCGCTGCCGCATCAACTTTGGATCTGCATCCCGAAGATCGGCGACCGTGCGGATCCCCATGCCGACAAGCTGCTGGTTGAGCCGATACCCGACACCCCAAACCTCGTCCACGGGCAATCGCCTAAGCCAGGCGTCCTGTGCCTGTGCGCTGAGGCTTTCCAGGTCAAAAACACCGGCATGCTCCGGATACTTCTTGGCAATGTGATTGGCCAGCTTGGCGCGGGTCTTGGTCTTGCCGATGCCCACACAAACCGTCAGTCCTGTCCATTGGCGAATCCGTTGACGGATGCTGAGGGCGTGCGGCGTGAGTGCGGGAACGCCCGTGAGGTCGAGGAAGCACTCGTCAATGCTGTAGACCTCTTGGCTCGGAGCCATGTCTGCAAGGATGCTCATCACCCGGTTCGACATATCCGCATACAGCGTGTAGTTGCTGCTGTAGGCGATTACGCCATGCTCACGTGCCAGATCCCGCAGTTCGTACCAGACCGCAGCCATCTTGATTCCAAGCGCCTTGGCTTCCGGCGATCGTGCCACCACGCAGCCGTCATTATTCGACAAGACAACGACCGGCTTTCCGATCAGACGTGGGTTGAAGACGCTCTCGCAGGACGCGTAGAAGTTGTTGACATCGACCAGTGCGAATCGGCGGTCAGAAGCGTCGCACGGCACCGGTCACCACTCCCCAGATCGTGTGATCCTGTGCCTGGTCGAGGAACTTCGGCGGAAAATCCGCAGCCCGCTTCTGGTGCTCTGAACACAGCGCAAGCCGGCCATCAATCTGGCGCAAGACTTTGATGAAGATGTCGCCGTCATATGCCGCCACAACAATCTTGCCAGGCCCCGGCTCGATTGAGCGATCGACGGCCACAATGTCGCCGTCAAGCAGCCCCCGATCGATCAGTGAGTCCCCCTGCACGCGCACAAAGAACGTTGCAGGCGGATTGCGAATCAGCCACTCATTGAGATCGATGCGGTCCTCGACATAGTCAGCGGCCGGCGACGGAAACCCGGCTTGCGCCCGCGGTGAGCGGAAGAACGGCAGCGGGACCCGACGAGCGTCTGGTGCAGTGGACCCCAGCCAGCGTGCGTTGCCCCCAAGGGCCAGGCTTTTTGAGGGAGGGATGGTGGATTGCCGCATGGTCGTCGCCGAATCAGTGGACTGTATATATATACAGTCCTTTGGCTGAGTGCCACTCTCCGTCGTCCAAGGTCCTGACTTGCTTCGACAAATCGGCTGGCCCGAGGCTAAACGGGACGAAAAGCCCGCTGGCGGCATGGCTAAAGGGCCCGATGTGCTACTCGCCCATGGTCACACGGATGCTGAAGGCTCAGAGCCAGTGATTCGTCGTGAAGATCAACATGTCGGCCACACTGGCGTAGGCACGCCCCCTCAACAACGGTCCCAACATCGTGTCGCAGCTCAGCACCTTGGCAGCTGTTGTACGCGTCGTATCATTGGTTCGGCGGCGCTCAAGACCGCCATACAAAAAATGAGAATCCTGGAGGGATGCGATGAGAAGGATTTACGCTTTGTTGATAGCCGCAGCGTCACTCGGAGCCCATGCTCAGGATGCTCCGCAAGGGTGCGACGCGGCCCACTTCAAGACCCTCGATGCCTATCTACACAAGTACGGAAGCAATCCGCCGGATCGGAACGATATCGAGCGTTTCATCGCACTCAATCATCGATTGTGCGACCGCATCATTCGTGGAGAGATGTCGGAAGCCGACGCCGGCGAAATCTATCATCGTGAGGTCAAGGCTTTGGCTGATCGGGTTACTGAGCGTGACTTGGAACTGAGGCGTCAGGCGGGCCTGCTCGGCGCTGGCTGACCACCTATTCGGAAAACCGACTCGAGACCGTTACCGCTCATTCAGAATTGACCGCCTGCTCATCGACCGACTGAGACGGCTTAGTGGATCATTTACCTTGCAGTAGTTACCGGAGCTCGGACTGTTGAAGGCTGCGCAACTGCATCCGTGGAGGCGCGCCCGGCTTATGCATAGGCAGGGCACGAACTGATCTACAATGAACCTTCACGCTTTGGGCTTTTAGATAGTCGCGCCGCATGACGAACTCCCCTTCTGCACTCCCGCCGAAGTCACCGCGATATATCGGCGACAGGCCTTGGACGGCTCACGAAGCCGATGCGGTGGAGTTGGTGCATTCAATGGCTAATCGCATCTTGGTCAAGGCCCGACGCGACCTAAAGAGTATTTCCCCCATCGCGCCGAACACTGCTGAACAGCGTCAACAACTACTCGAAGTGATTGAGAACACGGAGCGTCTACGCAAGGCTGATTCCCTGACTGAGTTCCCTGCGACTATCGCCCAACTTCGGGAAAATCTTCGGAAGATCTGCGCAATCTCGTATCCACGTAGGCTTGCCACAGATCGCAGAGACTAACCGCCGCTGACACAGTAGTCGGTCCACGCCTCGGCCAAGGCCTTTCGCTGCTGCCAATACGAAGATCGGTTGTACGCCGCTTTGACCGCATCTCGCTCCTTGTGCGCCAGCGCGGCCTCGATAATCTCGCCACGATGTTCGCTGGTTTCGTGGGCCCACGTAGAGAATGAAGCGCGCATGCCGTGCGCAGTGATTAGTCCAGCAAGACCGAGGCGTCGAATCAGGGCAAGAAACGCCCCGTTGGACATAGGGTTTCGCCGACCTTGCGGCGAGGGAAAGATCCAATCCCATTCCGGACCGCGCTGCGGCTCAATTGCGTCCAGAATTTCCCTCATCCGCCGAGTGATCGGCACCTGATGTGCCACACCCGTTTTCATGCCGTCTGAGCCCACCGTCCACACGGAACGGCTGGCATCGATTTGCGACCAGCGGGCCTCTATGACTTCATTCGTGCGCGACGCTGAAAGGATCAGCCATTCAAAGGCCAGCCTTGTACTTTGCGACGCATCGCAATCTCGTAATCGACGAATGAACGCGGGCAGTTCCTTGTACGAAAGCGACGCATGGTGAATCGACTTGGTGGGCGCCTTCAGTTCCCTGCGCAGTGGCACTGCCGGATTGTCTTTCACAATGCCTGCGATAATCGCTCGGTCAAACACAGCCTCAACTCGTTGCCGAATGCGCGTCGCCGTTTCGTGGTGCTCGCGATTCAGTTGCTCCAGCGTTTTTAGAAGAGACGCGCTGTCAATCTCCCCAATCGGTCGATCCAGGAGGGGGCCAAGATGATTTAGCGAGTTCAACCATTGCACGGCGTGTTTATCGTTCTTCCACGCATGCACCTGCGTTGCGTGATACTCGGTCGCGTAGTCGCGAAGACTAACTCCCCGCTGAGAAGCGTTAGCGGCGTCGAGCCGAGCGTGCTTCCGGACTTCGATGGGATCGCGGCCGGCCAGCCGTTCTCGTTGCCACTTCAGAACCTCTTCCCGCGCCGCAGGCAGGGACAGCAGCTCAAACGAGCCGAGCGCCATATCGCGTCGCTGTCCACCGACGGCTACGTACCTAAAGACCCAACTCGGCCGCGCGCCGTTACGAACCAGAAGATAAAGGCCGTCATCGACGCGATGGCGCCCCGGGGTCTCCGACAATTTCTTCAGCGTACTACCGCTCAATGCTGGCATCCGGCCTACTCTCAATGTGGGACAGTCAATCTACTTGATTTGACCCACATCGAGACCCACAGTTCCGCGGGATAGTCCGGTACATACGGCGCCGATTGGAAATAAAAAACCCCCGAAATTCCGGGGGTTATGGCAGTCCCAAGCAGTGCGGGACACTAATTTGGCGGAGAGAGCGGGATTCGAACCCGCGATACGGGGTTACCGTATACACGCTTTCCAGGCGTGCTCCTTCAACCACTCGGACATCTCTCCACATGAAGACCGCGCAGGCTGGGCTGCGCGGGGGGGCGAATTATAGCCGCTCGCAGCGGTTCTGGGGGCTACTGCTTTTCTGCCGGCGCGGCCGCAGGTTCCGCCGGGGTTTCGTCAACCGGCATCCGTGGCGGGAAATCCAGGCACTCCAGCGTGGTTTCTTCTGGATCCTTGGGATCAGCCACCTCAACGCCGAATCCGACGGACTTTTCCGGCTGGGGTGGAATCCGCAGCGCGGAGGCTGATTCAGGCACAGTCAGACCTTCGATATTGGTCGGCAATACCAGCGTCGTTGACTCCTGGTACGGCTGCACACCGGCGCAGTGCCGGTTGCTGGCGCACGCGGATAGCGCAAGACTCGCCACCACCAGCACCGTCAAACCTCTGAACGTCATCAAAGCACTCCTGCCGTGCGCAGTGCTGCGCGGACGGTGTCGTAATGGGTGGTATCCAGCGCAACCAGCGGCAGGCGCAGGCCGGCGGGAATCTTGTTCATCTCATTGAGCGCCCACTTGACCGGAATCGGATTGGGCTCCACAAACAGATCGCGATGCAGGGCCTGAAGTTCCTGATCGATGCGTTCAGCGCGCGCGCGATCACCGGCCAACGCGGCGGCACACATCTCATGCATCTGGCGCGGCGCGACGTTGGCGGTCACCGAAATGTCGCCGTGGCAGCCCATCAGGATCGATTCACAGGCGGTGGCGTCGTCGCCCGAATAGATCGCGAAGTCAGGCCCCAGGTCGGCGTCGAGCAACTCGCGGATGCGGGTCAACTCGCCTCGCGCCTCTTTCAGGCCAACAATGTTGGGCAACTTCGCCAGGCGCGCCACCGTGGCCGGCAGCATGTCGCAGCCGGTGCGTCCCGGAACGTTGTACAGAATCTGCGGCAGCGCGACCGCTTCGGACACAGCCTTGTAGTGCCTGTACAGGCCTTCCTGCGGCGGCTTGTTGTAGTACGGCG
>JBFFJL010000170.1:0-7929 GCA_041555955.1 Nevskiaceae bacterium | reverse complement strand
TGTTCGTGCTGCCGCTATGGTGGTTGCTGACCAAGATCCCAGGACTCCGCGGTCCGGCCTCGGCGCTGCCGGTCCTGCTGCTCGGGGTTTACTGGTACGTTCTGCGCATCGGCGGTTGAGTTCATGCTCCGGGGCGTACACCCTTGATCAGGCGGACAAGACGGCTGGACGCAGCGTAAATATGGGCCATTCGAGTCCGCGAACGGCACCCAGTGGCTCCGGGCGCCGGAGCATCGGTCGTCGCTTCCGGGCGCGCCTATGTCAAAATTGGGGGATGAGTGCCATTCAAAACCCAGACACGCCCCTCGAAACTGCCGTCTCGCCGTGGCGATTCAGCGTTGCCCCGATGATGGAGTGGACGGATCTGCATTGCAGGTTTTTCCTGCGCCAGATCTCGCGCCACACGAGGCTGTACACAGAAATGATTACGACGCCGGCGCTGGTGCACGGCTCGCGCAAGCGCCTGCTGCGCTTCAATTCGGTCGAGCACCCCGTCGCACTGCAGCTCGGCGGTTCTGATATCGATGAGCTGATTACCAGCACCGAACTGGGCGAACAGTGGGGTTACGACGAGATCAACCTGAACTGCGGTTGCCCGTCGGACCGGGTACAGGAGGGACGCTTCGGTGCCTGTCTGATGCGCGAGCCGGACCACGTCGCCGCCTCGGTGCGCGCGATGAAATCCGCAACCAAGCTGCCAGTGACAGTGAAGCATCGCATCGGCGTCGATGATTCCGAAGACTACACATTCATGCACCACTTCGTTGAGACCGTCGCCGCCGAAGGTTGCGAGGTATTCATCGTGCATGCACGCAAGGCCTGGCTGAAGGGTTTGTCGCCGAAGGAGAACCGCGAAGTTCCGCCGCTGCAGTACGATCTGGTCTACCGACTGAAGCAGGACTTCCCCAAGCTGACCATCGTCATCAACGGCGGCATCAAGACCCTGGAGCAGAGCGCCGAGCATCTGAAGCACGTCGACGGTGTGATGATCGGCCGCGAAGTCTATGACAATCCGTATTTGCTGGCCGAAGTCGATCGACAGCTGTTTGGCGACGCCACGCCGGTGCCGAGCCGCCACGAAGTGGTGAGACGCCTGATGCCCTATGTCGAACGCGAGCTGGCGTCTGGCGCATTGATGCACCACATCACCCGCCACATTCTCGGCCTGTTCCGGGGCCAGCCGGGCGGTCGCGTGTTCCGCCGGACGCTGTCCGAAGGCGTGCACTACGGTGCCGGCACGATGGAGCTGCTTGAAGATGCCCTGGCCGATGTCGACGATGCACAGGACCTCGCTGCCCTCGCCGCCTGAAACGCCGGCGCTGCTTCAGGCCTGAATCCCACGAACACTGCTGCCCACCCTCTCCAAGACCATGTACAAGAAACTGTTTTCCACCCTCCTGCTAGGACTGATGATGACCACTGCCAATGCCGCCGCGCCTGTGCGCGTGCTGATGAAAACCTCGATGGGCGATATCACGCTGGAACTCGACGCCGAAAAGGCACCGAAGTCGACCGCCAACTTCGTCCAGTATGTCAAGGACGGTCACTACGACGGTCTGGTGTTCCATCGCGTGATCCGCGGCTTCATGATCCAGGGCGGCGGCTACGAGGCCGACTACAAGCAGCGCAAGACGCGCGCACCGATCGAGAACGAAGCCAAGAACGGACTGAAGAACGAGCGCGGCACGATCGCGATGGCGCGCACCAACGATCCGCATTCGGCGACCTCGCAGTTTTTCATCAATCACGCCGACAACGAGTTCCTGAACTACTCGCCTCAGCGCGGCATGGGTTATGCCGTGTTCGGCAAGGTTGTCGACGGCATGGACGTGGTCGACAAGATCGCTGAAACCCCGACCGGCCCGATTCCGCCGTTTGGTCAGGATGTGCCGGTGACCCAGGTGTTGATCGAAAAGGCGACGCTGGTGGAGGCCACGCAGTGACGCAGCAGAATCAATTCATGGCGGCTGCGGCTGGCGACGCCGTGGCGACCTTCACGATGCCAAAGCGCGTACTGATGGGCCCCGGCCCATCAGACGTGCATCCGCGTGTGCTGGCGGCAATGGCGCAACCCACGATCGGCCATCTGGATCCGGTGTTCGTGGCGCTGATGGACACGATCAAGCAGCAGCTGCGCCGGGTGTTCCGCACCCAGAACGAGCTGACGATGCCGGTGTCCGGACCTGGCTCGGTCGGCATGGAAGTGTGCTTCGTCAATCTGCTGGAACCCGGCGATACCGTGATCGTTTGCGAGAACGGTGTGTTCGGTGGGCGCATGAAGCAGGTTGCGCAGCGTTACGGCGCCAAGGTCGTCGTGGTGAACGACCCCTGGGGCCGGGCGGTCGATCCAGCCAAGGTCAAGGCGGCGCTGCAAGCGCATCCGGAAGCCAAGGCACTGGCCTTCGTTCACGCGGAGACCTCGACCGGCGCGCTGTCAGACGCCGAGACCCTGGCGCGGATCGCACGCGAACATGGCGTCATGACGATTGTTGACGCCGTGACCTCGTTGGCCGGCGTGCCGCTGGAAGTCGATGGCTGGCAGCTCGACGCGGTCTACAGCGGCACGCAGAAATGTCTGTCCGCCCCGCCCGGCCTGTCGCCGGTGACGTTCTCGGCGCGCGCACTCGAAGTGGCAAAGCAGCGCAAGACGCCGGTGCAGAGCTGGTTCATGGACGTCAACCTGGTCACCGGCTACTGGAGCGGTGGTGCCAAGCGCGCCTATCACCACACCGCGCCGGTGAATGCCCTGTACGGCCTGCACGAAGCGCTGCGCATGATCGAGGAAGAAGGCCTCGAAAACGTGTGGGCACGGCATCGCCGCGTGCATCTGCAGCTGGTCGCCGGGCTCGAAGCCATGGGTCTTGAAATGCTGGTGCCGGCCGACGAACGCATTCCACAGCTCAACGCCGTGATGATTCCCGACGGAGTCGAAGATGAGGCCGCGCTACGCAGCCGTCTGCTCACAGAATTCGGTCTTGAGATCGGCGCAGGCCTCGGCGAATTCGCCGGCAAGGTCTGGCGTCTTGGCCTGATGGGCCAGAGTTGCACCGAGGGGCACGTGCAGTTGTGTCTGGATGCGCTCAAGGCTGTGCTGAAGCGCTGAGGCCACACGGAGACGAACATGACGCAGCGCTCGCTGTTCGTCTCCGATCTGCATCTTCCAAACGGGCCGTCGTCACTGCGCGACGGCCTGATTCGTTTGCTCGGTGGTCCGGCACGCGCAACGCATGCCGTCTATCTGCTTGGCGATATCTTCGAATACTGGATTGGCGACGATGTCGGCCTGCGCGATCACGCGCCAGTGATCGATGCACTGCGCGCACTGCGCGATTCCGGAGTTGCGGTCTACGCCATGCACGGCAATCGCGATTTCCTGTTCGGCCGCGCCTTCGAGCGCGCCAGCGGCGTGCAGCTGTTGCCCGATCCAACCGTGGTCGATATCGATGGTGTTCCGACGCTGCTTTCGCACGGGGATCTGTGGTGCACCGACGATCAGGCCTACCAGCGCTGGCGCCGCTTTTCACGTAACCGATTTGCGCAATGGGTGTTCCTGAAGCTGCCGCAGTCGCGGCGTCTGAGTATTGCCGGTGGCCTGAGGGGCCAGAGTGCCGACGCCAAGCTGAGCAAAACGGTCGAGATCATGGACGTCAATCCGTCCGCAATCGAAGCCGCGTTCCGCCACTACGGCGTCACCCGGATCATTCACGGTCACACGCATCGTCCGGAGGACCACACGCTCACAGTCAACGGACACGCCGTCGAGCGCATCGTGCTGGCGGACTGGCATGCCGACCGCATGGAATATCTGGTGGCCGAACACGGCCACCTGCGGCGCATGCACGTCTGAACGGTGCCATGCCGTGTGGGGCCGCGCGCTGCACTTGACTGCGATCAATGTCTCGGCGCAGCGCCCAGGCTAGTCTGGCGCTTGGGCTGACGCATTGCGCGCGCTTGCTTGCACAGCGTTGCACCCGCATCCGCAGAAAAAGCCCCCGGTCTCGGCGATCATGTACGGCGTGCTTGACCGGCCGCCCCGTCGGCGCCGCGTGCGTCTGCCAACTGAACGCTATATCGAGGATTCTGCATGACGATGGATGGTGGAGCGCGCCCGGACGACATCACTGCAACGCTCGGCATCGGCAACTCTGCGCCCCAAGGCCGTGGATGGCGGCGCTGGCTGTTGTGGCTGCTGCTGTCCGGCGTACTGATGGCGGTTGGCGTGATCGCGTGGTCAATGCTGCGCGCGCCGGACGTGTCGCCCTACACCACCGTCGCGATCCGGCGCGGTGATCTGACCGTGACGGTCAGCGCCACCGGCACGCTGGCGCCGACGCATACGGTCGATGTCGGCATCGAAGTGTCCGGCACGGTGGCGGCGGTCGAGGTCGACTACAACGACCGCGTCAGCGTAGGACAGGTCCTTGCGCGACTGGACCCCAGCAAGCTGCAGGCTCAGGTTCAGCAGTCCGAAGCTGGCCTGGAAGCTGCCAGGGCCAATGTCATGCAGGCGCGTGCCAGCCAGCGCGAAGCCGATAACGATCTGCAGCGCCTGCAGGCGCTACGCAAGGCGGCCGGCGATGCCTATGTCTCGCAGCAGGCGATCGATGCCGCACAGGCCGCGTCGGATCGGGCGCGCGCGAATGTCGCCAGCGCCGCCGCGACGGTGCAACAGACCGATGCCGCCTTGAATGCCATCCGCACTGAACTCGCCAAGGCAGTCATACGCTCGCCGATTGACGGCGTCGTGCTGCAGCGTGCGGTCGATCCCGGCCAGACCGTCGCCGCGTCGTTCCAGTCGCCGGTGCTGTTTGTGCTGGCTGAGGATCTGACGCAGATGCAGATGGAGGCGGATATCGACGAGGCCGATGTCGGCCAGGTGCATGAGGGCCAGTCGGCCACGTTCACGGTGGATGCATATCCGGACCGCAGCTTCCCGGCACGCATCACGCAGCTGCGCTTCGGCTCTGAAACGGTCGAGGGCGTGGTCACCTACAAGGCGATCCTCGATGTCGACAATGCCGGTCTGGACCTGCGCCCCGGCATGACCGCGACCGTCACGGTGGTGACGCAGCAGGTCAGTGACGCACTGCTGGTACCGAATGCCGCATTGCGCTTCGCACCTGCTGCGCAGATCGACGCGGGCAAGTCGCGCGGCCTGGTCGGAGGGTTGCTGCCGCGACCACCGCACGGGGACACTGCGCCGACACCGTCAGAGCATGGCGGGCCACGACGAGTGTGGCTGTTGCGCGACGGAGTTCCGGTTGCAGCCCCGGTAGAAATCGGCGCCTCCGACGGCGTTAATTCGGTCGTGCTCAACGACGCTTTGCCAGCCGACGCCGAGGTCATTACCGAAGCCTTGGCGACGCCGTGACAGCGAACCTCACCTCAGCGCCCCTGATTCAGCTGAATCAGGTCTGCAAGACCTATGGCAGCGGTAGCGCCGAAGTGCGCGCGCTGGACAGGATTGACCTGCGCATAGACGCCGGTGAGTTCGTCGCGGTCATGGGCCCGAGCGGCTCCGGCAAGAGCACCTGCATGAACATTCTCGGCTGCCTCGACACCCCCAGCGCCGGGCAGTACCTGTTTGGTGGCGTCGACGTCGGCGATCTGACGCGACGCCAGCGCGCACTGCTGCGGCGCACCTATCTGGGCTTCGTGTTTCAGGGCTTCAACCTGCTGGCGCGCACTTCCGCGCAGGAGAACGTCGAACTGCCGTTGATCTATCGCGGCACTCCGGCGGAACAGCGTCGTGACCTGGCGCGCCGCGCCTTGCACAGCGTGGGCCTCAAAGGTTGGGAACACCATACGCCCGGCGAGCTGTCCGGCGGCCAGCAGCAACGCGTGGCGATTGCGCGGGCCATCGTGACGCAGCCGTCCGTGCTGCTTGCCGACGAACCCACGGGCAATCTGGATAGCGCCCGCAGTCGCGAGATCATGGACCTGCTGACCGGCTTCAATCGCGATCAGGGCATCACCATTGTCATGGTCACTCACGAGAACGACATTGCCGAATATGCCAAGCGGACGGTGCGCTTCGTTGACGGACACGTCGCCTCGGACCAGTCCAACGGAGTCAGCGCCTGATGTTGTGGAATGCTTTCTCGCTGGCGGCGCGTGCGATCCGACGCAATGTGCTGCGCTCGTTTCTCACCGTGCTCGGCATTGTCATCGGCGTCGCCGCGGTCATCATCATGGTGACCCTGGGCAACGGTGCCACGGCGAAAGTCACCCAGCAGATCTCCAGCCTCGGCAGCAATCTGTTGATGGTCACGCCCGGCAAGCGCATTGGTCCGGGGCAGTTGTCCGGCGCAGCGGCCTTCAAGGTCAGCGATGCCGAGGCGATCGCACGCGACATCTCCGGCATCGCTGGTGTCGCACCCACGGCGACCACCGCAGCCAAGGTGGTCGCCGGTCATGAGAACTGGACCAGCATGGTGACGGGAAGCACCGAAAAATACTTTCCTCTGCGCCAGTGGTCGGCTACGGAAGGGCGCCTGTTCAGCGCCGGCGAAGCCCGCTCGGGGGTCACAGTCTGCGTTATCGGACAGACCGTCCGCAGCAAACTGTTTGGAAGTGCAAGCCCGATCGGTCAACGCCTGCGCGTTGCGTCGCTATCCTGTGAAGTCATCGGCGTGCTCGAATCCAAAGGCCAGTCGAGCATGGGCACGGATCAGGATGATCTCGTGGTGCTGCCGCTACGCACGTTTCAGCGCCGCATCTCCGGCAACGACAACGTTGCTGTCATCCAGATCGGCATGCAGGACGACGCATCGAGCACGCGCATACAACAGGATGTGCGTCGCTTGATGCGCGAACGCCGGCACCTGTCATCGGGAGAGGAAGACGACTTCAGCGTGATGGACATGAAGGAAATCGCCGACATGCTGTCCGGCACCACCCGCGTACTGACCGGGCTGCTCGGGGCGGTCGCTGCAGTCAGTCTGCTGGTCGGCGGCATCGGCATCATGAACATCATGCTGGTGTCGGTGACCGAGCGCACGCGGGAAATCGGCATCCGCCTGGCCATTGGCGCCCTGGAACGCGACGTCCTGCTGCAGTTCCTGGTCGAGGCCGTGGTGCTGTCCTCGCTCGGCGGCATCCTCGGTATCGTCATCGCACTCGCGGCTTCGGTGGCGCTGGCTTCTTTACTCGGTGTGCCGTTCGTATTTGACCTCGGCATCGTCGTGGTCGCATTTCTGTTCGCTGCGATCGTGGGCATCGTCTTCGGCTACTTTCCGGCGCGCAAGGCCGCCAGCCTGAACCCGATTGACGCCCTGCGTCACGAATAGAGCGGCCATCAACGCGGTCACGACGATTCAGGCGCCGCGCCAATATGCGTCACTTATTGACGCATATTGACGTGTAGTGACACGCCATCACCCGGCGCGTGGGGCTGGCCACCGCAGACCCCCAAACCACTGGTCCGCCCCTCTCGACCGCCCGTGCCGCACCTCTTGCATCGCGTCCTGACAAGCATCGCGCCCCCGGCGCGGTGCTGGCAGCGCGTATCCAGTTGCCCCGTCGCCGCACGATGAATCTCGAGTGAAGACCCGAAGTGCCGATGACTGCTGGGTATTTGTATCTCAGCGGCTGTGGATAAGTAGCGGGACCGGCGGTCTGGCCTGAGCCCCGGTGCGATCTGATGTCAGGGTCGGATTCGCGTGGGTCGGTTTGCTTGCTGACGGACATTCCCCTACTTCTCGTAAGCTTCATCGTACGCGGATTGCCTCTGTTCCGGGCAGACCGCCATGAATACACCTTCCGCTCCCCGCTCAGACGCAAAACTCCAACCGCCCCGGCTCGGCTGTCGCTGCCGCACCGCGGTGAGCCTGGCCTTCATGCTGTTTCTGTTGGCGCGCGCGCCGATGGCGGCGGCCTCCGGCAGCGTCGACGAAGACAGCGCGATGATGCCGGCGACCCGGACCGCGC
>JBFFJL010000169.1:0-7952 GCA_041555955.1 Nevskiaceae bacterium | reverse complement strand
CGCCGCGTGGCTGGCGCTGGTCCTGTTGCTGACCGCCTGCGGCGGCAGCGAATCGGCGGCGACTGCGCAGGCGCCCATGTCCGAAGCCGAACATGCCGAAGGCGAGACTGAACACAAGGGCGAAGGCGAGCACGTCGAGCTGAGTGCCGAACAGATCGCCGCCGCCGGCTTGGCGCTGGCCGAGGCCGGGCCGGCGCGGATTCACGAGACACTGCCGCTCTACGGCACGGTAGTGCCCAACGCCGAGCGCACGCGCGAAGTCGCGGCACGCTTTCCGGGCGCGGTGCGCGGCGTGACCAAGCGCATCGGCGATCCGGTGCGCGAAGGTGAGACGCTGGCGACGATCGAAGCTAACGAAAGCCTGCAGACCTACGCGGTGACGGCGCCGCTGACCGGCGTGGTGACGGCGCGCAACACCAATCCCGGCGAGCAGACCGGCGACAAGCCGCTGTTCTCGGTCGCCGATCTGTCCACGGTCTGGGTCGAGCTGGCGCTGTTTCCGCGAGACGCCCCGAAGGTGCGGGTCGGCCAGCGTGTGCGCGTGACCAACCCGGATACGAAGCAGAGCGCCGAGGGCGAGATCATCTACGTCGTCCCCTTTGGCCGCGCCGAGAGCCAGACGCAGACCGCACGCGTGCTGCTCGACAACACGGACCGGCGCTGGGCGCCGGGGCTGTACGTGACCGCTGCAGTGCTGCTCGACGAATCCCGCGTGCCGCTGGCAATCCGCAGCGAGGCCGTGCAGACGCTCGAGGGCCGCAGCGTGGTGTTCGTGCAGACCGACGACGGCTTCGCGCCAAGACCGGTCGAGCTCGGTCGCAGCGACGGCGAGCACACGGCGGTCGTCGCCGGCCTCGACGCCGGCGCGCGCTACGTCACCACCAACAGCTTCATCCTCAAGGCCGAGCTCGGTAAGGGCGAAGCCGAGCACGGGCACTGAGGAGAACGACGATGATCGACGCATTACTCCGCCTGGCTGTCGCCCGCCGCGGCATCGTGCTGCTGCTGGCGCTCGCCGTCGGCGCCTTCGGCGCCTGGAACTACCAGCGCCTGCCGATCGACGCCGTACCGGACATCACCAATGTCCAGGTGCAGATCAACACCCAGGCGCCGGGCTACTCGCCGCTGGAAGTCGAGCAGCGCATCACCTACCTGGTCGAGGTCGCGATTGCCGGACTGCCGAATCTCGACTACACGCGCTCGCTGTCGCGCTACGGCCTGTCGCAGGTGACCGTGATTTTCCAGGACGGCACCGACATCTACTGGGCGCGCAACCTGATCAACGAACGCCTGCAGGACGTGAAGAGCCAGCTGCCGTCCGGGATCGAGCCGCAGATGGGGCCGATCGCCACCGGTCTGGGCGAAATCTTCATGTACACGATGGCGGCAGCACCCGATGCGCGCCAGCCGGACGGGTCGCCCTGGGACGCGACCGCACTGCGCACGCTGCAGGACTGGGTGATCCGTCCGCAGCTGCGCCTGGTGCCCGGCGTTACCGAGGTCAACACCATCGGCGGCTTCGAGAAGCAGTTCCACATCACGCCGGACCCGGCGCGCCTGCTCGCTTACGGGCTGTCATTCGACGATGTCGTGAACGCCCTGGAACGCAACAACGCCAACGTCGGCGCCGGCTACATCGAGCGCAACGGCGAGCAATACCTGATCCGCTCGCCGGGCCAGGTCGCCGACATCCCGGCGATCGAGCGTGTCATCGTCGCGCATCGCGGCGGCATTCCCGTGACGGTACGAGAAGTGGCCGACGTCGCCTTCGGCAAAGAGCTGCGCACCGGCGCGGCCACGCGTGACGGTGAAGAGGTGGTCCAGGGCACCGCGGTCATGCTGCTCGGCGGCAACAGCCGCACGGTGTCGGCTGCCGTGGCGGAGCGGCTGGCCGAGATCAACAAGACCTTGCCGCCCGGCGTGACTGCGGAGACCGTTTACGACCGTACGACGCTGGTCGACAAGACCATCGCCACCGTGCAGAAGAACCTGCTCGAAGGCGCGCTGCTCGTCGTCGCCGTGCTGCTGCTGATGCTCGGCAACCTGCGCGCGGCGCTGCTGACCGCCGCGGTCATTCCGTTGTCGATGCTGATGCTGATGACCGGCATGGTCGAGACCGGGGTCAGCGCGAACCTGATGTCGCTGGGTGCGCTGGACTTCGGCCTGATCGTCGACGGCGCGGTGATCATCGTCGAGAACTGCATCCTGCGTCTGGCCGAGCGCCAGCATCACACCGGCCGCTTGCTCAGGCTCGACGAACGCCTGCAAACCGTGTTCGCCGCGACGCGCGAAGTGTTCACGCCCAGCCTGGTCAGCGTGCTCGTCGTCGTGCTCGTGAACCTGCCGATCCTGGCCCTGACCGGTGTCGAAGGAAAAATGTTCCGGCCGATGGCGGAAACGGTGATCATGGCGCTGCTCGCCGCGGTCGTGCTGTCGCTGACCTTCGTGCCGGCGGCGGTCGCACTGTTCCTGCGCGGCAGGATCGAGGAGAAGGACAACGTCGTCGTGCGCAACGCCAAGCGCATCTACGCGCCGGTGCTCGATCTTGCCCTGCGGCTGCGCTTCGTCTTTCTCGGCGGTGCGGTGCTGCTGGTCGTGCTGTGCGGCTGGCTGGCCACGCGCATGGGCGCCGAGTTCATTCCCAGCCTCGACGAAGGCGACATCGCCGTGCAGGCGCTGCGCATCCCCGGCACCAGCCTGACACAGTCACTGGAGATGCAGTTCCAGATTGAGCGTGCGCTGGCTGGCGTGCCGGAAGTGAAGACCTACTTTTCGCGTGTCGGCACCGCCGAGGTCGCGACCGACCCGATGCCGCCGAACATCTCCGACGGCTACGTGATGATCAAGGACCGCAAGGACTGGCCCGATCCGGACAAGCCCAAAGCACAGTTGCTCGTGGACATCGAGGAAAGGCTGGAGCAGCTCCCCGGCAACGCCTACGAAATCAGCCAGCCGATCGAGCTGCGCTTCAACGAGCTGATCTCCGGCGTACGCTCGGATCTGGGCATCAAGGTCTACGGCGACGATCTGGGTCAGCTATTGCGGAGCGGTAACGACATCGCGAAGGTGCTGAACACGATCGCTGGCGCCGAGGGCGTCAAGGTCGAGCAGGTCGCCGGCCTGCCGGTGCTGTCGGTCGAACCCGACCGCGCCGCGCTCTATCGCTACGGCCTCAACGTCGCGGACGTGCAGGACGTGCTCGCCGCGGCCACCGGCGGCGAGGAAGCCGGGCTGGTGTACGAGGGTGACGCACGCTTCCCACTGGTCGTGCGGCTGCCCGAGCATCTGCGCGGTGACCTCGCCGCACTCGAGCGCCTGCCGGTGCCGCTGCCATCCGTCGACCGCGGCTACGTGCCGTTGGGCGAACTGGCGGCACTCAAGCTCGCACCGGGGCCCAACCAGATCTCGCGCGAGAATGGCAAGCGGCGCCTGGTCGTGTCGTCGAACGTGCGCGGCCGCGACCTCGCGGGCTTCGTCGCCGACGCGCGCGGGAGGATTGAACAACAGGTCAAGCTGCCGCCCGGCTACTGGCTCGACTACAGCGGCACCTTCGAGCAACTGCAGTCCGCCACGCAGCGGCTGACGCTGCTGGTGCCGGTGACGCTGGCGATGATCTTCGGCCTGCTGATGCTCACCTTCGGCTCGGCGCGCGACGCGGCCCTGGTGTTTTCCGGCGTGCCGCTGGCGCTGACCGGTGGCGTCATCGGACTGTGGCTGCGCGGCATTCCGTTGTCGATCACCGCCGGCGTCGGCTTCATCACGCTGTCGGGCGTGGCGGTGCTGACCGGCGTCGTCATGGTCGCGGCGATCCGCGACCGCATCGCGCAGGGCGTGGACATCGACGCCGCGATCCGCGAAGGCGCGCTGCTGCGCCTGCGGCCGATCCTGATGGTCGCGCTGGTCGCTGCGCTCGGCTTCCTGCCGATGGCACTCAACACCGGCACCGGTGCCGAAGTGCAGCGGCCGCTCGCCACCGTCGTCATCGGCGGCATCGTCTCGGCGACGCTGCTGACCCTGCTCGTGCTGCCCGGCCTGTACCGCATGGCCTGGCGCCCCGCCAACCAGACCGCCGCCGCAACCGAGGAGTCTCCCGCATGAAACTGATCAAGGCCTTCATTCACCACGTGCGCACGCCGGACGTGATCCAGGCGCTCGCCGATGCCGGCTTTCGCAACCTCACACTGCAGGACGTGCGCGGAACGCTCAAGCCGCTGCCGCTGGAGGAGCGGGACTACTCGATCGACATGCCGGGTCTGGTGATCTCCGAAGTGCGGCTGTCGCTGGTGGTCGAGGATGTGGAGGTGGACGCCGTCACCGCGATCATCCGCACGACCGCTCAGATTGGAAACGGCGTCTCGGGTTACATCTACGTCAGTCCGGTCGAGCAGGTGCTGCCGATCGGCGGACCGGCCGACCCGGTGCCATGAGCGAAGGCGCACTCGACGTGACGCCGCAACGCCGTATCCAGGTGACGCGGCTCGTGTGCGCCGGCATCGTCGCCCTGTTCCTGGTCTCGCGCTCGGCCTGGCACGACATCGGCAGCGCTATCGCGCACCTGCTGACGCCGCTGGGCATCCTGCTTGCGTCGGCGGGCGCGCTGGGACGGCTGTGGTGCAGCAGCTATGCCGCCGGCAACAAGAACGCCGTGCTGATGACGGTGGGGCCGTATTCGCTGTCGCGCAATCCGCTGTACGGCTTCAGCCTGCTCGGCGGTCTGGGCATAGCCATCACCACCGAGACAGTGACGATTCCGCTGCTGTTTGCGGCGTGGTTCGCCTGGTACTACCGGAACGTGATCGCCAGCGAGGAGCGACACCTGCGCGCGGCGTACGGCGCGCGTTACGAGGACTACGCGGCGCGGGTGCCGCGCTTCTGGCCGCGCCGGTCGGGCTGGAGCGAGCCGGCGCGCTGGGAGATCGCCCCCGGTTGTTTTCGGCGGTCGCTGTCAGAAGTCGTCTGGTTCGTCGTCGCCGCGGTTGGCCTGCATGCGCTGCACGACTTCCGCGGCGCCCTGGCGCTGCCGTCGCTGTTCGCCCTGTACTGATAAGGAGTCCACGATGAACCGATCGGCCGATTCCCCCCGCGATGCCGCGATCACGGCGAGCGTGCGCATCGCGACCATGGACTGCGCCGCCGAGGAGTCCGAAATCCGGCGCGCGCTCGAACCAGTCGCGGGCATCCTCGCGCTGAGCTTCCGCCTCGGCGCGCGAATGCTCACGATCACAGCGCCGCAGCCCGCCGTCGACGCGGCACTCGCGGCGATCCGACGCGCCGGCTTCGATCCGCAGCCGCTGCCAGCGGCGTCACAAGGGCCGGCAGCCGACAGCCATGCGCACGACATGCAGGGCATGAGCGGCGGACTCGCGCGGCTGGGCTTCGCGCTGCTGCTGGCGATCGCTGCGGAAGCGTTCGCCTATTTCGGCGGCGGAACGGCCGTTGTCACAGAAATCGAAATGGCGCTGGCCGCAGCGGCGATCGGACTGGCGGGGCTGGATACCTACAAGAAAGGCATCGCTTCGCTGCGCCACGGGCGCCTCAACATCACCGCCCTGATGAGCGTTGCCGTGACCGGTGCGTTCCTCATCGGTGAGTGGCCGGAAGCGGCGATGGTGATGGCGCTCTACGCCATCGCCGAGCTGATCGAGGCACGCTCGCTGGATCGTGCGCGCAACGCCATTCAGAGCCTGATGGCATTGGCGCCGGAGCAGGCGCAGATGCGCCAGCCGGACGGCAACTGGACGACCGTCGCCGCGGCCGACGTGCCGCTCGACGCCGTGGTGCGCGTCCGGCCCGGCGAGCGCGTGCCGTTGGACGGCGTCGTCACTGCCGGCAGCAGTGCCGTCGACCAGGCGCCGGTCACCGGCGAAAGCATTCCGGTGGACAAGGACGTGGGAGCCACGGTGTTCGCGGGCACGATCAACCAGACCGGCGAGCTCGAATTCCGCGTGACCGCTGAGGCCAGCAACACGACGCTGGCGCGCATCATTCACGCCGTCGAGGCGGCCCAGGGATCGCGCGCGCCGACGCAGCGTTTCGTGGACCGCTTCGCGGCGGTCTACACGCCCAGCGTGTTCGCGCTCGCCGTGGCCGTGGCGCTGCTCACGCCCTGGCTGATGGGCTGGAGTTGGACGCAGGGCCTGTACAAAGCACTGGTGCTGCTGGTCATCGCCTGCCCCTGCGCGCTGGTGATCTCCACGCCGGTGACGGTGGTCAGCGCGCTGGCGCGTGCCGCGCGGCGCGGCATTCTGATCAAGGGCGGCACTTACCTGGAAGACGCGCGGAAACTCAAAGCGGTCGCGCTCGACAAGACCGGCACGATCACCGAAGGCAAGCCCAAGCTGGTGGAATTCGCGGCTATCGACCCGGCCGAGCACGCGTCGCGCCTGACGCTGGCGGCCAGCCTGGCGACCCGCTCCGATCATCCCGTCTCAAAAGCCATCGCCCAGGGCCTGAACCTGGAGGCCAAGGACGTCGCAGCCTTCAAAGCCCTGTCCGGACGCGGCGTCCAGGGCGTGGTGGAAGGACGCTCCGTCGTGCTCGGCAACCACCGCCTGATCCACGAACGCGGCCAGTGCGACCCGGTGCTGGAAGCGCAACTGGCCGCACACGAGAATCAGGGCCGCACCGTGACGTTGCTGGCTTCCGAGTCCGGCGTGCACACACTGTTCGCCGTCGCCGACACGATCAAGGACAGCTCGCGCGACGCGGTTGCCGAGCTCAAGGCCCTGGGCGTCACGCCGGTCATGCTCACCGGCGACAATCCCGCCACCGCCCGCACGATCGCCGCACATGCCGGCATCGACGACGCCCGTGGCAACCTGCTGCCCGAGGACAAGCTCGACGCGGTTGCGGCGCTGCGCCAGCAGTATGGCCCGGTCGCGATGGTCGGCGACGGCATCAACGACGCACCGGCCCTGGCCAAGGCCGACATCGGGATCGCCATGGGCGCGGCTGGCACGGACACGGCGATGGAAGCCGCCGATATCGTCATCATGAACGACGATCTGCGGCGCATTCCGGAGACGATCCGCTTGTCCCGCAGAGCCCATGCGGTGCTGTGGCAGAACATCACCCTGGCGCTCGGCATCAAGGCCGTGTTCCTGGTTCTGGCCGTGTTCGGCAGCGCGACCATGTGGATGGCCGTGTTCGCCGACATGGGCGCGAGCCTGCTGGTGGTCGGCAACGGACTGCGTCTGCTGCGAGTTCCGGCGACGCAGGCGCAGCCTTGACGTGGGCGTGCCCCCGCAACCGGCACGCCAGGCGGTGCAGCGCCGGCGGGAGGCGCAAGCCCGCCGCGAGCTGATGACCCAGCTGCGGCGGGTGGCGGCGATCGCCGTCCTCGCCGCTACCGTCGCGGCGCTGGTCGCGACCTGGGACCGCCTGTTTCCGGTCCCGCCGGAAAAGCTGCTCACGGTGTACTGGACCCATGAGTGTCGCTGCGCGCACTCGTGGATCCGATCGCTGGAATCCGGGGGCTTCGTCGTGCGGGATTTCGAGATCGGGAATCTGCGCAGCGTGCGTGAGCGCCTGGGAACGCCCGCAACGCTGCGGGGCTGCCATGTCGGGACGTTGCTGGACTACTTCGTCGAGGGCCACGTCCCGCCGGACGCATTGCGCAGACTGGCAGACGAACGGCCGCCGGGCCGCGGGGTCGCACGCGCATCCGACCTTTCGCCCTCACCACCGGGTGCAACCGCCGAAGCCGTCGTGCGGTTCGACGACCTTGGAGTCTCGCGGCCGTGGCTGTCGGCAGCGCCGGATGCCGCCGCAATCCCTGATGCGTCGCCGCCGGCCGCCGAACGCTGAGACACGATGTATAGCCCACACGCCATGTCTATTTCATCACGGCGACATATCTCAGTTAGCTCCAGTGGCAGTTGAGGGCCTGTTGATTCTGAAGCGACCTCGGGGCCGCATCTCACAAGGCCTCGGCCGAAGTCAGCCGACGGTGT
>JBFFJL010000168.1:0-7961 GCA_041555955.1 Nevskiaceae bacterium | reverse complement strand
CCTCTACACATCGCCGTTCACCATTTCATTCTGATCGGTCGCGATCTGCGCAAAGCGCGAAGCCCTGCCGATGCCCTGGGCATCCTGTTCCGCGGACCGGAATGGTGGAAGGAGCGCACGCTCGCCCCGCTGCCACTGCAAGCTCATCCCCCCTCGCACGCGGAACACCCATGACCCCGTTGTGGGCGGTTGCCGCATCGGATGCCGTTCTTGCTAGCGTCGCGGTCTGGGTCAGCGCTGGATTTTTCCGATCGTCACTGAAGCCACCGCAACGCTGGATCGCAACCGTCGGCTCTCTCCTGATCGCTGCCGCAGCAGCGGTCGGATGCCTGCGGTTCGCCGGACTCGATCACTTTCTGATTGCGCATACCGCGCTGTCGAACCAGGCGGCGATCCTCGGCCTGCCGTTGATCCTCCTCGCCGTTGCCTGGAGCTGGCTCGACGGCCGACTACCCAAAGGCGCTCTGGTCGCCGGCGCCACGGCCCTGCTCGCAGGCCTAACCCTGATCCAGCTGCGGCCCGCCTCCGCAGTGGTGTCGTTCCTGCTGGTCATTGCAACGCTGGCCGCGGCCGGCAATCACCGCATCGTTCCTGCATTCATGCTCATCACCATGTCCGGGCTAGCCTGGCTGTCGGGGACGAATCTGCTCGGAAACGACGGGCGCCTGGTGCTGCTTCACGCCGCACTCGCGGTGCTGCTGCTCCTAGCACGCTCGGCATTACCGCATTCACCATCCCGACCGGCCGGAGCCCAGCTGGTCGCCACACGCACACCGAATATGCATTGATCCCGCGCATCGCATGCGCCGAATGCCACATCCTGTCGCCGAATAACCTATCGGCACATTCCCCGCCCTTCCTAAGATGCAAGGCTCGCAGTTGGAGGACGCAGCATGGACAACGACAACATTCAGACGCACATCGTGCCGCGCACGAATCTGGACTTCGGTCTGGACGGCAACATTCCGCGCTACTGGCTGGACGGAAACCCGTTCAAGACCCGTCTGGTCGACTCGCTGTCGATGACCTTCCCGATCGGCGAGCGCTTCTTCATCTCCAGCGTGCGCCGCTACCGTGACCAGATCACCGGCCCGCAGCAGCTCGCCGAGGTGCGCGACTTCATGCGCCAGGAAGGCCAGCACGGCATCGTCCACAACCAGTGGAATGACCGCCTGCGCGAACAGGGCGTGCCGGTCGACGCCATCGAGCAATTCTGCGATCGCTTCTTCAAATGGCAGCTGGGCAAGCTGCCGCAGGCCTGGCCGCTGGTCTACACCGCGTCGATCGAACATCTCACCGCGATCTTGGCCGACACCGTGTTTGGCAACGACAACTTCCTGCATGGTGCGGATGAGCGCATGCGCGCCGTATTCGCCTGGCACGCCATCGAGGAGTTCGAGCACAAGGCTGTCGCCTTCGACGTCATGCAGAAGACCGCCAAGGTCGGCTACTTCACCCGCGCCGGCATCATGGTCGCCGCCGTCATCATCTTTCAGGTGCTCACGCTGCACTTCCTCGGCAAGGTGCTGAAGGCCGACGGATTCAGCTTCGGCCAGCGCGCCAAGCTCTGGGCCAGCGGTCTGTGGTGGTTGTACAAGCCGGCCGGCGGTGTGTTCGCACACATGACACCGGCGATACTGCAGTACTTCAAGCCCGGCTTCCACCCCACGCAGATCAAGGAGCCGGCGTGCTATCGCGTGTGGAACGAAACCTACGAGAACAGCGGAGACCCGCTGCAGGCCAGCCGCTCCACGATGCTCGCGGCCTGACGCGCCACCGCGAAAACTCTCCCCCGAGAACAGCCTTGGGCGGGGTGTGGCAGAGTCTCTCTCCCCTACGCCACACTCCGCCCAGGTGCTGACTCTCAACCCGCACGTGCTGTCCCTGTTCGCACGCGTCAGCGTGATCTGCGGCTTCAATCTCGACCAGGTGCTGCGCGAGGTTGACCCCGACGGTTACGACACCGCCGACAGCGCCACCTATCCGGACATCGACGTGCTCGTGCGCCTGCACGAAGCCGCGATTGCGCACTCGACCCGCGCGCACTTTCCCTTCGTCCTCGGCAACTACTTCGCGTTCGATCAGGCGCCCGAGATCGACGCCTATCTGGCGTCCTGCACCTCGCTGCGACAGATTCTGCCGCTGCTGAACGATCTGCCGATTCTGCTCAATCCCGAACTGCACGCCGGCTACGACATCGAAGCCGATGCCGTCGCCATCCACTTCGACCTGCACGGCCGCGACGAGCGCCGCGGCTACGCCACCTACATGGAGGTCGTGATCGGCGTCGTCACGCGCCTGATCGAACAGATCATCGGCCAGGCCTTGGACTTCGAGATCTTCTTTCGCCATGCACCGCTGGTCGTGAACGCCGACTACCGCCGGCAATACCACACCGATCCGGTGTTCGGCGCCGAGCGCGACGGCATCCGCTTTCCGATCCGCTATCTGGATCTGGAACTGCCACACCGCTCCACGACGCTGCACGCCAAGGCACAACTGCGGCTCGAACGCCGCCTGCAGGAACTGCGCGCCGACAGCGGCCTGGCCCACACCATCGAAGTCCTGCTCACGCAGAAACCGTCGCTGTCGATCAAGGACGTCGCACTGCGCCTGAAGCTGGGCGAACGCAGCCTGCAGCGCAGCCTCAAGGAGGCCGGCACCTCGTTCATCGACATCCAGACCGCCGTACGCAGCAGCGCCGCCAGGACCATGCTGATGGACCGCGCGCTTGACATCGACGCCATCGCCACCAAGCTCGGCTTCGCCGACCGCACCACCTTCACCCGCGCCTTCACCAAGTGGGCCGGCGTCTCGCCGAGTCAGTACCGACGCGAGGTCTTCAAATAGCCGCCTGACGCGCCGTTCGATGCCAGCTTCGGCCCAATAAGTTGACGGTGTTAAGTTAATGCGGTCAACTGCAGCGCTGACCACTGCTGCCCCCCCCACGGCGGCGGGTCATCCAAACCAAGAAGATCGCCGAA
Organism: Nevskiaceae bacterium; assembly: GCA_041555955.1. Classification (GTDB taxonomy): domain Bacteria; phylum Pseudomonadota; class Gammaproteobacteria; order Nevskiales; family Nevskiaceae; genus Solimonas. The sequence goes on along the minus strand of JBFFJL010000168.1, from coordinate 4,977 downwards.
TCAATCGGGGGACGCGCGATGAGTCAGATGCATGCAGAAGGAATCGACACCGCGGAACGCGGCCGCCTGCGCCTGCTGATGCACGGCGCCATCATCGCCATCGTCGGCCTGCTGTCCGGCTTCGGTTTCGTCTTCGTGATCCTGGAAGCGATCAGCGTATGGCCCATCACCATCGACGCCCACGCCGTCATTCCCGGCAGCGAACGCGGCTGGCGCGTTGCCCATGTGGCCGGTGTCATGAACGGATTGATGATAATGATCGCCGGCCTCGCCCTGCCTCACATCCACGCCACCCGCCGCGCTCAGGCTTGGATCGTCTGGGGCATGGTCTACACCGGCTGGGGCAACACCATCTTCTTCCACTGTGCCAATTTGTCGAATAATCGCGGACTGTCCGCCGGCGTCACCCGGTTTGGCGAAGCCGACCTGCTTGGCACCGTGGGTTATCTGATCGGCGCCAGCACGATCCCGTTCACGATTGCTGCAATGGCGCTGATCGGGGCATCGGCGTACCGATCGACTCGGCAGAAGTAGGCGCACAATCCAACCACTGCTTTGCAGCGCACTCTCACCAGCGTAGAGGTGTCTTCCTCATTCGTGCGTCTGGAACCAGCCCATAGCCGTCATTCGGGAGCTCAAATTCGACTCCACGAAGCAGACGCTTTCGTGGAAATATTTCGTTGAGCCGGTCGGCTCAACGGGGTGAAACCCTTTTCTGCTGAATCCGTGCGACGTCACCGATTACCTTCGAGGAGGGCGTTTCGAAGGACCGTCCCTTTGGGATGGTGCGCGCTTGCTCAACGTGTGGTTACGCAACCGCAAAGGCGACATGCCGAACCAACGGCGGCAAGAGCGTCCCAATGCTGATTGCTCAGACAAACCAAGGACGCCGGCTAGTTGTTTTAGAGGAATGCCGGTTTCACGCAGGTAGCGCAGCGCGGATTCCTTGCGCAGTTCATCTCGTATCGATTCAAAACTCGTGAATTCGTTGGCGAGTCGGCGCTGCAACGTACGTGGATGCATGCTGAGCAGGTTAGCGATCTCGGCCTTATTACTTAAATTGGTGCCGAGGGTATGACGCAGTGTCTGTCGCACCCGCGTCGTCAACGTCTGGCCCGGCACCTCGAAATTCAGAGACAGATACTCCACCGATATCTGACGCAATGTGCTGTTTACTGCTTGAAGACTGGCATCTAGTGTGGAGCGAGCGACGTGGAGACTAGCGTGTGCTTGCTCAGCGAGTACGGTCGCGCCGAAGAACCGCTGATACACGCGCAGCGGCGCCAAGGTCGCGTGAGGCAGCGTGACCGCTCGCAGCAGATAGCGCTTACCGCCGATCATTTGCAATATTTGATGGAGGTCGGCAAGACAAAGGTCAACCGTCTGGCGTTGCACTGGTTGGCGCTCGAGGCGAATCTCTATACGTAGTTCCACGCAGTTGCGCGCAAACGGGCTGCTATCGTGCACCGTCAGCGCGAGCCCAGGACTTTGCACGAACATATAGCGAGAGGCATAGTCCAGTGCTTCCGCCACCGTCGACGCGTTCTGCATCGCGATGGCCAGCGGACCCAGCACGCTAATGTCCTGACTTTGCGATAGGCGCAGGCCAAAGTCGGGACAGCGAGCGGCAGCGGCGCTGGCCTCAAGCAGCAGCAACACAATGCGCAGTGACAGCAGCGCTTCTTCATCCTGAAGCGCTTCGGGCGCGATCCGATAGCGACGCAGCATTTCCCCAGAGTCAGCGCCGAGTTCGCGCATTAGGGCGACGTAGCCTCGCAAACTGCTGGCACGCACGATCGTAGTCATGTCTCGTAATGTCCATCCTATGTCTCTTTGCGTCAATGCCTCCAGTGGCTTCGCCGGCACACTGAATTGACGGGCCTGAGCAACAAAGGGTCACACACAGAGGAGATTTCAATGACTTGTGTTATCCCGACAGACAGTTCCTACGAGTTCGACGCAATCGTGGTTGGCGCAGGTTTTGCCGGCATGTACATGCTCTACCGACTACGACAGCAGGGTCTGAAAGTACGGGTGTTGGAGCGTGGCACCGGCGTTGGCGGCACCTGGTATTGGAACCGATACCCAGGGGCTCGCTGTGATGTTGAAAGCATCGAGTACTCCTACAAGTTTGACGACAAGCTCCAACAAGAATGGGAATGGACCGAACGATATGCCACTCAGCCCGAAATTCTGAAATACCTCAACCACGTCGCCGACAGATTTGACCTGCGTCGCGACATCCAGCTCTCTGCCTCAGTGAACGCGGCCGAATATGACGAGCGCTCCCACCGCTGGCTGATAAGCACGGCGCAGGGGGAACGTTTTACAGCGCGCTATTTCATTACCGCATCCGGATTGCTTTCGGAGCCAAACCTGCCGAACCACCCAGGCCAGGATCAATTCCGGGGGAAGATCTATTACACCAGCCGCTGGCCGCATGAAGGTGTCGATTTCACGGGAAAGCGGGTGGCGGTCATTGGCACCGGCTCGTCTGCGATCCAATCCATACCCATCATCGCCGACCAAGCGACTCATCTGTCGGTTCTCCAGCGCACGCCAAATTTCTCGGTCCCTGCGTGCAACCGGCCATTGACCGCGGAGGAGGTCGCCAAGACCAAGGCCGAATATCCGCGCCTGCATCAACATCTTCTTGAGCAGCATTTCGCCTTCAATTTGTACATCAACTACCAGAGCGCATTGCAAGCGACGCCAGAGGAGCGTGAGCAGGAATTCGAACGTCGCTGGAACGTGTTCGGCGGGCTGCAATTCCTCGGTGCTTACACCGATGTCCTCTTCGATCCGCAGGCGAACCACGAGGCCGCAGAGTTCATTCGGCGCAAGATTCGCCAGATCGTGAAAGATCCAAAGACAGCCGAGATGCTGATCCCGACGGACCACGCTGTCGGATGCAAGCGTCTATGTAGCGATACCGGCTACTTTGAAACTTTCAATCGCGACAACGTTGATCTGATCAATATCCGCGAGAACCCGATCACCGGATTCGAAGCCAACGGCATCCGATATGGCGACCAACTACTGGAAGTTGATGCGATCGTCTGCGCGACCGGGTTCGATGCGATAACGGGTGCGCTGTTCAACATGAATATCAGCGGCCGCGGCGGCGTGAAATTACGTGACCGCTGGGAACACGGCGCGCGCAGCTACCTCGGCCTGAGCACGGTGGATTTCCCCAATCTTTTCACAATCACGGGACCGGGGAGCCCCTCGGTGTTGTCGAATGTAGTGATGTCTATCGAGGACCATGTTGACTGGATCGCGAACTGCATTGAGTTTCTTGACCGCGAAGGTTTCGCGAGCATCGAGCCAACCGAAGCCTTGCAAGAGGCATGGATGGATGAAGCATTAACCATTGCAAGTCCAACCCAATTCGCGAGTTGTAATAGCTGGTATCACGGCTCGAATGTTCCCGGAAAACCCAGGTCGTTCACAGCGTACGTCGGCTTTGCCGACTACCGGAAGAAAATCGCAAAGATCGCCCAGGATGACTACAGGGTGTTCAAGCTGAGTAGAGATTTGGTGGCAGTGTAGTTTTGTTGAACACAATTCGAAATTCTGAGGCCGACATGGCACATAACGCTTACTCGCAACTTTCCAAGTTGACTCCGTTCAAGACGGATGACCTCCAATGGGCGCGCTTGAGCGGCGGCGCAGACTTCGACTATCCAATCGACTATTGGGTTGCCGTCCTGGGTACTCAACAGGAGGCCGGTCGCGCCGACTTCCTGGTGAAATGGGAGCCCAACGCTTACTGTCATTTCCACAAGCACGTGGGCAATACAACTGTCCTTGTGCTTGAAGGCGAACATCATGTCGTTGAGGAAAGCGAGACGGAGACCGTGCACAAAACTCGCAAACCAGGTCACCTCGCGCGTAATCCACCTGGGGATTTGCACATGGAATACGGTGGCCCGCAAGGCTCCGTCCTGTTTTTCAGCATGCAGGCCGATGACGGAATACTTTTCGAGTTCCTCGATAGAAGCGGCGCGGTGCTACGCAACGTGACGGTCGACGATCTGGCAAACGGAAATATCTAGCTAGCACGATCCATCGCGGATCGGCGCCAGCGGTTGCCCGAATGGAATGAGTATCTCTGCACCCACTTTATGCATGCGCGCCAAGTTCGCTGTTATGGGGGTTTATCAAGAGGTCGCGAATCTTGGACTAGATCCGTCCTTCGACTTTTCAGCTCCAGTATTTAGACCTTGAGTAATTATAAAAATGACAATTCTAGTAAACAAATTTGTTCGATTGGCTGCGGGGGCCATTTTGACGGCGTCTGTATGCGCGCCAATCGTCGGATGCGGAACCAGTGCTCCTGGCGATGCGCAGTCGCTGGCTGAACGCTCAGGACCGCCCCCTCCAGGCGGATTTGCCACCGATGGCAGCGTCGTGCCCGATTCCGTTGCGCGCGATTGCCTTTGGGCCGTGACCCCGGATGAGTTGAAATTCGCGAACATATTCTACTTGGAGAAGTACGCGAACTTCTGGATGTCTGCCATTGCGATTCCACCCGGCGGCTATATACGCCTCAAAGGCAAATATCCGCATTCACGCTACATCTCGTTCAACCTGTACTCGCCGACATTCAAACCCATTGGCGTGCTGTCGGATATCGATATTCAACCGGATCCAGGATCAGTCAATCCGTTTTTACCCGGCGCCAACAGGAGCGCGCACGAGCGCGACTACTCGGTGCGCGTGCTGCCGCAGTATCCACCTGCAGTCGGCCGTGAGGTGAACACGCTCTATAACTACTTCCCACTTGCGGACATTTCTCCGAACATCGAAGACCTAGTGCCGATTGACTTGCTCGGCATTCCGCTGCCCTCGAATATTGTTATCGCAATCTACCGAGTGTATTTGCCCGACACCGGGATGAATCGAGCCGCCGGTGTTGATTTGCCCGACATTGAGATTGTAGACGCCGCCGGTAACGTCATCTCTGGCCCCGAT
>JBFFJL010000167.1:0-8080 GCA_041555955.1 Nevskiaceae bacterium | reverse complement strand
TACGTGCGGAAGTGGCGCAAGCAGGAGATACAGCGTCTGATATGCGACGTCGGCAGCAACTCAGGGATGCTCAACAGCTACTCGCCCGGTAACAAATCCCGTGAGGCAATCGGTAACGAAGTTACGTGAGGCAACACGACAGATTCAAGCCTCAAGCGCTCTTTTCGAGCTGCACACGTTTACGCAGTTTGCGCGCGGAGTTCTGCAGCAGCTCGCGGCGCTGCTCTATGCTCATCGGGACGCAGTCATCGTCCAAGCCACCGGGTTCGCGGCGACACGCGACAACGGCGACTTCAAGATCGTGGCGGCTACGGGCGGATATTCGACCTACGAAGGGCGCCTGGCGCACGAGGTTCTCGATGCCGAGGCGCTGGCGCACATCCAGAGATCTCTCCAACACAGTGGGCCGCTGATGGCCGACCATCACTTCGCCGTGCAGTTCATCACGAAGTCCGACATTCAGCATGTGGTCTACCTCACTAGCGAGACGCGCTTCAGTCCGGCCGATACTCGGCTGGTGGAGCTGTTCTGTCGCAACGTCGCCATTGCCTTCGAAAACATCGATCTGCATCAGGAGATCATCGACTCGCAGCAGCAGCTGATCCTGCTGCTCAGTTCGGCAATCGAGGAGCGTTCCAAGGAATTGCGCAATCACGTCAAGCGGGTTTCCGAGTATTCCGTCACCCTGGGGCGCCTCGCCGGCCTGGCGGACGATGAACTGGACGCACTGGCGGTTGCCGCCGCCATGCACGATCTCGGCAAGATCGCGGTCCCGGATGCCATCCTCAACAAGCCCGGCCTGTATACCGCCGATGAGCGGGCGGTCATGGAAACCCACGTCGAGCGCGGGCGTCTGATGCTCGACGGGCAGAACGCCCGTCTGCTCAAGATGGCGAGCATCGTCGTCAGCGAACATCACGAGCGCTGGGATGGCAACGGCTACCCGCGTCGCCTCAGCGGCGAGCAGATTCACATCTTCGGCCGCGTTGCCGCGATCGCCGATGTCTTCGATGCATTGACGACGGCGCGCTGTTACAAGGATCCTTGGGCTTTGCAGAAAGTCGTCGACTACTTCGACGAGCAGCGCGGGCAGCACTTCGATCCGGCTCTAGTCGATTTGTTCCTGGGGAACCTGGATCAGTTTCTGGCCATCAAAATGCGCCTCTACGGCGCCTGATCGGAGAAAACTGCCCCCTCCAGACGTCGCCTGCGTCGATGAAGCGCAGCATGCGGCCGAAGCCTATCTGCTCAGCTGTCTTGACCGAAGGTCAGGCGTAAGCGTCCGGCCACGATCGGTTTGACTCAGGTCCGCTTGTCGTAGATCTCGTTGATGTAGATCTGGCTGCATTCGCGAATAGGGCGCTCTGACGTGAGGGCACTGCGAGCGTTGATGCACGAAGTCGTCAACAGCAACCAGCTCACCAATCTGCCGATGGCGGTATGCGGATGAGCGCTGCCGCGCTGAACGTTCTCCAAAGCGCGCGCCACATACGCGAACTGAAGCAGATTCGCGCGCAGGGCGGTTGCTCCATGGCCATGCAAGCCGTTCGGAGAGAGAAAGTGCGGCACCTGGGCTGTGCACTCCCGACACGAGAAAGTCGTCACCACGGCGCTTGGAGCATTCTCGGATTGACTTAGGTCAAGTCGTGTAAAGGCAGGTCACCTAGAGTGGCGAGTATCTCGACTAGGTCATCGCTGATGAAGTCAGTATCCAGCCCTATCTGCGGCTTGGTTCAAGCCGCGACGCGCGCATGCGAAAAAGATGCTGCGTGCATCACCTGATGGCGTGCCGATGCGATACAACACCGAAACGGCGATCATTGGAGGGGGCTTGGCTGGTGTCGTCACAGCTCTCGAACTTCTCGATCGGAATCGGAACGTCCTCTTACTTGAGCGCGGTGGCGCGGACGGGGTCGGTGGGCTTGCCAATGAGGCGTTTGGCGGCGTGCACTTAGTGGATACGCCGTTGCAGCGCCTGCAAGGTGTGCGCGATTCTCGGACGCTGGCACTGGCGGACTGGCACAGCTTTGCAGAGTTTGACGCCGACGATCACTGGCCGCGACAGTGGGCTGAGTACTACGTTGAGCGCTGCCGGCCGGACGTGTACGACTGGCTAAGGCGCTACGGTGTCAGTTTCTTTCCGGCAGTCCAGTGGGTCGAGCGCGGCTGGTACCGGCCGGGCAACAGCGTGCCGCGTTACCACGTCGTTTGGGGCACCGCGCGGCACCTGACGCAGGTGCTGGTCGCGGCGCTGCGGGAGCATCCACAGCGCAATCGGTTGCAAGTCCTTTGTGGCCATACCGTGCACGAGCTGACTTACCATGGGCGCGCAGTCACCGGCTGCGCGGGAGAGACCGCGGACGGCGGCGCGTTCGCGGTCGATGCGGAGCACATCGTCGTGGCCAGTGGCGGTATCACCGGCAATCTGGCCAGGGTGCGCGCGAACTGGCCGCGCGACTGGGGTGCCGCGCCGGACATGCTGCTCAACGGCTCGCACCCGGAGGCCGACGGCGCGATGCATGATGCGGTGGCTGCACTCGGCGGCCGCGTCACACACCTCGACCAGATGTGGAACTATGCCGCCGGTGTGCGCCATCCGCGGCCACGTTTCGACGGGCACGGCCTTAGCCTGATTCCCTGCAAGTCCGCGCTATGGATGGATCACCGCGGCGTGCGCATCGGGCCGGAGCCGCTGGTGACCGGCTTCGACACTCGGCATCTGGTACAGCGCGTCGCGGCGCTTGAGAAGCCGTATTCGTGGCAGGTGCTGAACTGGCGTATCGCGGCGCGAGAGCTGGCAGTGTCGGGCGCGGAGCACAACCCCGATATCCGCGATCGGCGGTTCATGTCATTCCTCGTGAATATCCTCTCTGGGAATCCGCGTCTGATCCGGCAGATGGTGATGGAGTGTGCCGATTTCGTCACCGCGAAGTCGGTCAGTGAACTCGCGGAAAAGATGAATCAGCTGGCCGGCAGCTCTGACGTGGACGCAGGTGTGCTGGAAGCGGAGATCCGGCGCTACGACGACAACATCTCGCGCGGGCCGCGCTTCCACAACGACGACCAGCTGCGCCGCATCGCGCAGCTGCGCCGCTGGCTCGGCGACCGTGTGCGCACCTGCCGCTTCCAGCGCATTCTCGACCCGGCAGCCTTGCCGCTGATTGCAGTCCGCCTGCGCGTGGTGACACGCAAGACCCTGGGTGGCATCCAGACCGATCTGGGCGGGCGCGTGCTCGACGCCTTCGGCATGCCGCTGCAGGGCCTGTATGCAGTCGGGGAGTCTGCCGGCTTCGGCGGCGGCGGCAGCAGTGGCAAGCGCTCGATGGAGGGTACCTGTTTGAGCGGCTGCATCCTCACCGGCCAGGCGGCGGCCGCGGCCATCGCTGCCGGTACGCCCGCTGCCATCCAGTCGCGTGCGCCAAAGCCGGTCGTTCGTGACGTTGAAGGAGTTTCCACATGAAACAGACAGGTGCTCAACTCGCGCGCTTCGCCCTCGAACAGCTGGGCGTGCGCTTTACGTTCGGCATTCCCGGCGTGCACAACACAGAGCTGTACGACGAGCTGGTGGACTCGGCGACGATCCGGCCGGTGCGCGTGACGCACGAGGGCGGCGCGGCCTTCATGGCCGACGCGGTCAGTCGCACCTCCGACTCGATCGGCACGCTGGTGATCGTGCCGGCTGCCGGTGTCACGCTGGCCTCGAGCGGCATCGCCGAGGCGTTTCTCGACGGTATCCCGATGCTGGTGATCACCGGCGGCGTGCGCACCGACAGTCCTTACCACTACCAGGTGCACGAGATCGATCAGATGCGGCTGGTCGAGGGCTACACGAAGGCGCGCTACCGTATCCGTACGCACGCCGAGATCGTGCCGACGCTGTACGAGGCCTACCGGATTGCCATCAGCGGCGAACCTGGCCCGGTGTTCGTCGAGATTCCGGTCAACATCCAGTTGTTTCCGGCCGAGGTCGAGGAACCCGCGCCGTATACGCCGAACCCTGCCGCTGCACCGCTGTGCGATGAGGCCATCGCGCAGGCCGTGGATCTGCTCACGCACGCGCGCCAGCCGGGCCTGTTCCTGGGCTGGGGCGCCCACGGTGCGAGTGATCTGATCATCACCTTGGCCGAGCGCCTGAACGCGCCGGTGGCGACCTCGCTGCAGGGCTTGAGCGTGTTCCCGGCTTCGCATCCGCTGCATACCGGCATGGGCTTCGGTCCGGCCGCAGTGCCGGCCGCGACCGAGGCGTTCCGGCACTGCGACTGCCTGCTTGCCGTTGGCGTGCGCTTCGGTGAGATCGCCACCGGCAGCTACGGCATCCGGCCGAGCTGGCGCCTGATTCACGTCGACATCAACCCGGACGTATTCAACGTGAACTACCCGGCCGACGTTGCCATCGCCGGCGATGCGCGCGCAGTGCTGCAGCGGCTGCTCGCAGACATGCCCGCCACCGACGCGGCCGCGCCACGCACCGACGACGCCTTGCGCGCCCGCATTCGCGACGATAAGAGCCGCTATCACGCCGAGTGGCTCGCGCACGACAGTGGTACGCGCGTGAACCCGGCGCGATTTTTCGACCGCCTGCGCGCGGCGCTGCAGGAGGACGCGATCGTCGTCGCCGACGACGGCAATCACACTTTCCTGGTCGCCGAGCTGTTCCCGGTGTTGAAGAACCGCCATTTCATCTCGCCGACCGACTTCAACTGCATGGGCTACTGCGTGCCGGCGGCGATCGGCGCGAAGCTTGCGCATCCGCAGCAGCAGGTGGTCGGCATCGTCGGCGATGGCGCTTTCCTGATGACCTGCATGGAGACGCTGACGGCTACCGAGCTGAAGCTGGGCATTGTGTACTTCGTGTTCCACGACGGCGAGCTTTCGCAGATCGCGCAGGCGCAGAAGCTGCCGTACAACCGCAAGGCCTGTTCGATACTGCCGGACATCCAGATTCGCGGCGTGGCGGAGGCGACCGGCGCGGCCTTCCTTTCGATGCAAACCAACGACGACGTGGGAGCGGTCATCGGCGAGGCCCTGCGCGTGGCGGGTCAGAACCGGCCGGTTATCGTCGATGTAAACATCGACTACTCGAAAGCGACGCGCTTCACCCAGGGCGTGATCAAGTCCAATTTCGCGCGCATGCCCGCGCGCATGAAGCTGCGCATGGCCGGCCGCGCCCTGCTGCGCCGCGTCCGGCCGCCGGAAACGGAGACCAGCTGAGTGGGCGCCGGCGACGATGCGCGGGCTGTGGCGGTCGCCGTAGAATTCGGTATGCGGGACCGTTCGGAAGACCCTATGCGCGCGATCGCCGGCTTTGCGCACGCGGCGATGCTGCCGGTGACCCTGATGCTGTGCGCGATGATCGCGCTGGGCAGTCTCGCGCTCGATCTGACGACGCCGCGCGGTGTCGCGGACGGCATGCTCTACGTTGCGCTCGTGCTGCCGAGCCTGTGGCTGCCATGGCGCGGCGCACCGTTCGCGCTGGCGGCGCTGGGCACCGCGCTGACCGCGATGGGTTACTGGGGTTCGCCGCCGGGCGCCGAACAGTGGATCGTGCTGACCAACCGCACGATGGCGCTGGCGATCGTGTGGCTGACTGCGGTGTTGTGCTATCTCCATAAGGGCGCGTTGATGCGGCTGCGCAACGACGAAGGCGAGGCCGAGCGCAGGATCCAGGAGCTGCAGGCGAATCTCTATCACATCGCTCGCCGCGGCGAGCTGGGCGAGATGGTCAGCGCGATCGCCCATGAGCTCAACCAGCCGCTCACGGCAGTCTGCAATTACGTCGCCGCGGCGCGCCGCCTGCTGCCGCCGCCGGAGCAGGGTGGCAGCTGCGAGGCTGTCGAGCTGATGGCGAAGGTGACCGAGCAGGCGAACCGCGCCGCGCAAGTGCCGCGCCAGGTGCTGCGGATGATGAAGGCGGGCTCTACTGAGCGTACTGCGGATGACCTCAATGCGGCGGTCGAGGAAGTCGCGGCGTTTGCGCTGATCGGCAGCCGGCAGCTGGGCATCCATGCCACGCTCGATCTGGCGGCCGATCTGCCGCCATGCCTGATGAATCGCACGCAGGTGCAGCAGGTGCTGCTCAACCTGGCCCGCAACGCCATTGAAGCCGTCCACGGCTGCGCACGGCGCGACCTGTCGATCCGCACCGCGCGGGCGGGCGACGGCTCTCTGGAAGTCGCCGTAGCCGACAGCGGCGACGGGCTCGCGAAGGAGGTTCAGGAGCGCCTGTTCATGCCGTTCGTCACGACCAAGCCCAATGGCAGCGGCATCGGCTTGTGCGTCGCGCACACGATTGTCGGCGCGCACGGCGGCCGGCTGTGGGCCGAGGCCAACCCGGGCGGCGGCACGGTGTTCCGCTTCACGTTGCCGGCGGCGGTGTCCCGGAAGCTGGCGGGCTGACGCCGCCGCGCAGTTCGCTGCGGATCAGGCCGGCGAGGTAATCGCAGTACAGGTCCAGGTAGTTCGTACCGGCGGGCGCGTCGCGCAGCCACGGGTTCATCAGCGTATGGCGCAGGATCAGCATGCTGTCGGCCGAACGCTCGTCGACGCCCGGGCGGTCGCAGAATGTGGCCGGATCGATGCCCAGCGCCGACAGGATGCGCTGGCTGTCGGTCCCGCCGAGCGCGGCGCGTGACAGGCGCGTGGACGAACCGAAGAACTGTCGCGTCTGCACCGGCTGCTGGCGATCCACCTTGAGATGGCCGTAGATCCGCTCCGTGAAGTCGTTCATGCGCGCCAGCGAGCTGTTGCCGAGCGGGTTGATCGCGATGCAGACCAGATTGCTGTCCGGCTCGAACGGCAGGATCAGGCGCGCCACGTCGGCGACGGCGTCGGCAAGCGTCCGCACGCGGTCGAAGAAGTACTCAGTGGCGAGCAGAGATTCGCGCTGCAGGCGCCCGAAATGGCGATGGTCGAGCGGCAGAGTGCGGTGCGTGACGTAAACCGCGGCGGCGGCGGCGCCGGACTTGGAGCCTTCGAGAATGTATCGGCCCAGCGCGCGGAACCGGGCGCGCGGATCGTGGGCAGTCGGCGCCGCGGGAGCGGAGAACGCATACGGCGCGTCCTGCGCGACGAAATCGAACACGCGGTGGTCGCGGCACACCAGCGCGCCCGCTCCGTAAGGCAGATAGCCCAGCTTGTGCGGATCGACGGTGACGCTGTCGGCGTCGCCCAGCGCGGCGAAGGCGTCGTAGACCTCGTGCGAAGGGAAGTAGCGGAAGTCCGCGCGCACCTGTTCGTGGCTGCGCAGCGAACCGTCCTCGGCGCGGAAGATGCTCGCCAGGTACCCGCCCCAGGCGGCATCGATGTGGATGCCGAAGTTCAGGCCGCGCGCCTGCCAGTGTTGCCGCGCTGCGACGATGCGATGGATCGGGTCGATCGTGCCGAACTCGGTTGTGCCGAGCACACCGACGACGCACAGCACCGGCCGCTGCTCAAAGTGCGCCCGCGCCAGTGCCGCGTCCAGCGCGGCTGGATCGAGACGCATGCCGCGTGTGGCAATGCGCCACAGGTTCGCAGTGCCCAGGCCCAGCAGCTTCATCGCCTTGTCCCAGGAGTAATGCGCCGTGACCGGCACGATCACGACCGGCGGAAGACATTTCGGGTGGCGTGCGCAGAATTCGGCGACGCCCAGCGTCTCGATGCGCTCGGCCTCGATCGCCTGCGCCAGTGCCTCCGCCCGAGACCGGTCGGCGTCGGCGGCCAGATGCGTCTCACAGGCGGCGCGCAGCGCGATCGCCTGGTCCAGCGGCAAGTTGAACAGCGCCCAGTCGTCGAGCGCGCTCAGCGGCCGGTCGCCGCAGTCGAAGTCGCAGCCGCAGCGCTGCGCGGCCGCGCGCACCGCGAGCGGGAAGAAGCGAACCGCGCGCAGCAGCCACAGCGACTCGTAGTTTGCGACGCTGCCACCGGAAGTCAGGTGGCCGAAGGCACTGGGGCACCGCGTCTCGTCGGCGGGCATGCCGAGCATGCGTGCGAGCTGCAGGCCGGCGTCGATCTCCATGTCGACGGTGACCGGCGCCGCCTCGTCGACGACGTTGTTCGGGTTGTAGGGCAGCGCCGTCATCTGGGCGATCAGGCCCGGCAG
>JBFFJL010000166.1:0-8118 GCA_041555955.1 Nevskiaceae bacterium | reverse complement strand
TGCCGGAGCGTGTCGTCGGCGCGAACGGCGAAGTGGTCTATACGCGCGCCGACATCGAGCGCGGACGGCAGGTCTGGCAGTCCACAGGCGGCATGCAGCTCGGATCCATCTGGGGCCACGGCGCGTATGTGGCGCCCGACTGGAGCGCGGACTGGCTGCACCGCGAGGCGACAACCCTCCTGGACACGTGGGCGCAACGTTCCCGAGGCGCGCGGTACGCCGATCTTCCGGCCGACGACCAGGCGGCCTTGCGCGGACGTCTCGAGACTTCGATACGCCGCAACACGTACGACCCGGCCACGGCGACGATCACGTTCAGCGACGATCGGGTGGCGGCGATCCGCGAGGTCAGCAGCCATTACGAAAGCCTGTTCGGCTCGGGCGCCGATACCGCCACGCTGCGCGAAGCGTACGCGATGCGCGATGACACGGTGGGTTCGGCCGAGAACCGCGAGGCACTGTCGGCGTTCTTCTGGTGGACTGCGTGGGCGGCCACGACCGAGCGCCTTGGCACGCAAGGGGAGACGCTTGCGCCGGAGCGCGGTGGCGTGCAGCCGCAGAGGGTCACGTACACGAACAATTGGCCGGCGGAGCCGCTGGTGGGCAACCGGCCGCCACCTGCACTGTGGGTGTGGTCAGCCTTCAGCGTTCTGTTCCTGCTGGCAGGCATTGCATTGCTCGGCTGGCACTATGCTGTCACGCATGGCCGGGATGAGCCGGCGGCTGCGATACCCGCGTCTGATCCGTTCGCGGTGCTTCGGATCACGCCGTCAATGCGCGCGACCGCCAAGTATTTCTGGGTCGTGCTGGCGCTGTTCCTCGTCCAGATCCTGCTCGGTGCGATCACCGCGCACTACCAGGTGGAAGGGCAGGAGGCTTACGGCTACCCGCTGTCGCAGCATCTGCCCTATTCAATCACACGCACCTGGCACACGCAGCTGGCCGTGCTCTGGATCGCCGTCGCGTGGCTCGGCACCGGGCTGTACATCGCGCCGGCCCTCTCGGGGCACGAGCCTCGCTTCCAGCGGCTCGGCGTGAACTTCCTGTTCGTGTCACTGCTGATCATCGTCGTCGGCTCGTTCGCCGGACAGTGGCTGGCGGTCATGCAGACGCTTGGCCTGGAGCACAACTTCTGGTTCGGCCACCAGGGCTGGGAGTACGCCGACATGGGCCGCTTCTGGCAGTGGTATCTGTTCATTGGCCTGCTGCTGTGGCTGGTTCTCGTCGGCCGCGCGCTGTGGCCGGTGTTGCGCGGACCGACGAACGAAACGCGCTCGATCACCGCACTGCTGTTTCTGTCGACGGTCGCGATCGGACTGTTCTTCGCTTCGGCGCTGATGTGGGGCGAGCACACGCATATCTCCGAAGTGGAGTACTGGCGCTGGTGGCTGGTGCATCTCTGGGTCGAAGGCTTCTTCGAGGTCTTCGCCGCGGCGGTCATGGCGCTGATCTTCACGCGTCTTGGACTAGTGCGTGCGAGCACGGCAACGGTCGCGGTCCTGTTCGCCACGATCATCTTCATGTCGGGTGGCGTGCTCGGCACGCTGCATCACCTGTATTTCGTCGGCACGCCAACCGGTGTCGTGGCGCTGGGCGCGAGCTTCAGCGCTCTCGAGGTCGTGCCGCTGGCCTACATTGCATTCGAGGCGTACCACACCTGGAGACTCGGTCACGCGGCGCCGTGGATGGTTCGATACAAGTGGCCCGTGATGTTCTTCATCGCCGTGTCGTTCTGGAATATCGTCGGAGCAGGCCTGTTCGGATTTCTGATCAATCCGCCACTGTCGCTGTATTACATGCAGGGTCTGAACCTGACGCCGCTGCACGGCCACACGGCGCTGTTCGGCGTCTATGGCATGCTAGGCATCGCGCTGGTACTGTTCTGCCTGCGCGGACTGCGCGGGCAGATGCTCTGGAACACGAAGCTGCTGGGAACGGCATTCTGGGCACTCAACATCGGACTTGCGCTGATGGCGTTGTTGACGCTGTTGCCGTTGGGCACGCTACAGCTGCTGGCCGCGATTGAGCATGGCTACGCCTACGCGCGCTCGGCGGAATTCATGGGTAAGCCGATCATCGAGGTGCTGGTCTGGATGCGCGTTCCGGGTGACGTCATCTTCAGCGTCGGCGCACTGGCCCTGGCGTGGTTCATGATCCGCTTGTGGATCGCGCCGACGCCGGAACCCGTCAGCAGCGGCGAGACGCGAAAGGCCTGACGTGCCCGAGCCGGCGGCCAGCACGCTGTCGCTGCGCCGCCTGGGCGCCGCGCCGCACCGGCTGATGTTCTTCGTCGGTGCGACAAACCTGCTCCTCGCCATGGCGTGGTGGACGGCGTGGCTGCTGTCGGCAAATGCGTCGACCCCGTGGATGCCGCAGCCGCGCGTACCTGCAGGCTGGCTGCATGCCTTCGTCATGCAGTACCAGATGCTGCCGAGCTTCATGTTCGGCTTCCTGTTGACGGTCTTTCCTCGCTGGATGGGGCTTGCCGAGTTGCCGCGCTGGCGTTACCTCCCGGTCGGGTTCGGCTTGTTCGGCGGCCAGATTGTCACGCTCGTTGGAGCAACAGGGCCGAACTGGGCCCTGGTCGCCGGCTGGGCGATGACCGCGCTCGGCTGGCTCGCCGGCGTGTCCGCATTGGCGCCGCACCTGTGGCGGGAGCGCGGCACCACCTGGCATGCATGGTCGTGCCTGTGCGCGTTGCTCGTCGGCCTTTCCGGTCTCGCGATGTTCGGGGCGTTCCTGCTCGGCGCCGGCGCCTGGTGGCTGTTCGCCAGCATCAAGATCGGCACGTTCGGGTTTCTGCTGCTCATCTACCTGACGGTTGCCCACCGCATGTTTCCGTTCTTCGCGGGCAACGTCGTGGCCGGCTACGTGCCCTGGCGGCCCCTGTGGCTGCTCGCCGCGTTCTGGCTCGGCTGCCTGGCGCACCTCGCACTCGAACTGGTCCATGCCTACGTCTGGCTGTGGACGGTCGACGTGCCGATGTTCCTGCTCACCGCGTACCTGTGCCGGCGCTGGTGGCCGCGTCAGCCGCATGCGCAGCGGCCACCGCCGCTGCTGATGGTGCTGTTTCTGGGGCTGGCCTGGTTGCCGGCGACATTCGCGCTCTATTCAGCCCAAAGCATCTGGTACGTCGTCACCGGAGCATTCGAGCTCGGCCGCGCGCCCGCGCACGCGCTCTTCATCGGCTTTTTCGGCAGCGTCCTGGTCGCCATGGTGACGCGCGTGACGCAAGGTCATGCCGGACGGCCGCTGGTGCTGCCGCCGATCGCGGTCTTTGCGTTCGCCACGATCCAGCTCGTCGCGATCGTCCGCATAGCCGCGGACGTCGCTCGGGATCCCATGCTCTGGCACGCGCTTGCCGGCGTCGGCTGGCTGTTGGCACTCGGACCCTGGGCACTGTGGCTGGCGTGGACCTACCTGGCGCCGCGCGCGGACGGAAAACCGGGCTGATGATCGAGTTCTATCCCCAGATCAAGTTCGTGCACGTCTTCACGGTGCTGCTGAGCGGCGGCCTGTTTCTCGTGCGCGGCATGCTCGTCCTCGGGGGGCGGCAGTCCTGGGCGCTCGCTGCACCGGTGCGCTACGTCAGTTACACGATCGATACGACGCTGCTGACCGCGGCGCTGATGCTGGTCTCGGTCCTGCCCGGCGCGATATTCGCCAACGGTTGGCTGACCGCCAAGCTCGCCCTGTTGGTCGCGTACATCGTGCTCGGCTCGTTTGCGCTCAAGCGAGGCCGCACGGCGACTGTCCGGGCGGTGACATGCGCGCTCGC
This sequence comes from Nevskiaceae bacterium, assembly GCA_041555955.1. Taxonomy (GTDB): domain Bacteria; phylum Pseudomonadota; class Gammaproteobacteria; order Nevskiales; family Nevskiaceae; genus Solimonas. The sequence goes on along the minus strand of JBFFJL010000166.1, from coordinate 4,340 downwards.
GCTGCTCGCCTTTGCACTCATGTACAGCATTGCGCGGGCGCATCATCCGCTCGGCCTGCTGCGCCCGTGGCTGGGTTGAGCAGCGGCTTAACCTAAACCAGGACGATGCGAAGCAATCACGATCCGCGGCACGGTGACGAAGCGGTTACCCGGTACGAGGCATGGCAGTGCATCGGTTGCGGAAAGATCGAAGCACCTCAGCCTTGCATCGGCGTCTGCAAGGATCGCAAGGTCGCGTTTGTCGACCCTGCCGACTTCGACCGGGTGTGCGCAGAACGGGATTCGTTGCTCGCGCGGCTCGAGAAACTCGGGGCGCTGGCTGCGACCGTCGCGTTCACGACGCCGCATGCGGGGAAATGGGAGCGATCCTGGCGATCGCTGCAGCGTCGAGTGCGCCTCCTTATGGCGGACCACTGAAGTCTGGTGAGCAATCGAGATGCGGCGCTCGAAAGGAAACGTGCAAACTTCTCTCACGCCTTCGGAAAGGGGGCCAAACTGACACCGGGACGTCTCGGGCGCCGGGACCAAACATCCTGGGCCTAGGTGGGCGCTTCGGTATCCGATCCCCGTTCGCCTCGCGGAACGGCCGACGGCTAGATTGTCGGTGCGCAAGATCGAGTGTTTGAAGAGATCTCAGCCCCCGATCTGCCAGCTCAGCCGCAGCCACGTCTGCCGTCCCGGCTCGTTGATGCGGACCAGGGTCGGATAGCCTGGCACGGCACCGGCGGAGCGGCTCAGGTGTTCGGCGTAGGCGCGGTCGAAGACGTTGTCGATGCCGAGCACGACGCGCAGGCCGAGGGAGCCGCGCCAGCCGGCGTGCAGCGCGAGCGTGCCTGAGCCCGGCGTCGTGCCGACGTCCTGGCCGACGATGTTGCCGTAGCCGATCTGCACGCGGTCCTGCCGGTCGGCGCCACGCCAGACCGCGCCGGCGGCCCAGGCGGAGCGCTGCCAGTCGAGCGTGAGCCGGCCTTCGAGCGGTGGTGTCTGTGGCAGTGCCGTGCCGTCGCTGCGGTTTTCGCCGTGTACCCATGACAGCGCCGTGCCGACGCGCCATTCGGCGCCAAGCGCGCGGCCGAGTTCGGCCTCGCCGCCCCAGCGCCGCGCGTCGACATTGCGCGCGGTGCGGTCGCTGCGCGTGAGGATGTAGTCGTCGATGCGGCTGTAGAACAGCGCGACGCTTCCGCGCCAGCGACCGGACTCGCGCACGACGCCCAGATCGATCTCGCTGTTGCGCTCGGGGTCGAGATCGAACGCGTCGTAGCTGATGCGCTCCCAGTAGTCGGCCGGGCGCTGTGCGTGGCCGATGCCGGCGTAGGCCGTGTACGGGCCGCCATCGGCTTCGAGGCGCGCGAAGCCGCTGAACAGGTCATCGGTCTGCGTGTCGCCGGCGAAGTCGCCGCTGGTCCTGCGGTTATGGGCCACGTACCGGTCGTAGCGCAGGCCGCCGACCAGGCGCCGGCCGGGGACCCGGGCCCAGGTCGATTCCGCATAAACGCCGGTGATCCGGGCGTCCATGTCCGGCGTGCGCGGCAGCGGCCGGTAGTCCGGCTCGCCCATCATCGACATGGCGCTGCGCACGCGGTGCGTGTCCGCGCGGTGATCGCCGCCAACCGCCACGGTCAGTGACGGTGTCGGCGCCAGGTCGACGCTGGCACGCAACCCCCAGGTTTCGCGATCGGGATTGGAAACCATGGCCATCGCGCCCGGCGCTCGCGTGCGCAGGCTATAGTTGTCCATGACGTGATCGACATAGTTGCGGTAGACCTCGGCCTCGGCCTTGTCGGCGCGTGCGAATGGCTGTGCGATCGCGTAGCGCAGGAACAGGCCGTCGCGCTCGAACATCACGCCGTCCATCGCGCGGTCGGCGTACGCGGCTTCGCCGTCGGAGCGCTCCGCGCCCAGCGTTAGGCGCTGGTCCGCAGTCGGCGTCCAGTTGGCGCTGGCGCGCAGGTTCCAGCGGCGATACTCGCCGTGCACGTCGTTGCCGTCGCCGTCGGCATAGTCGTCCATCTGCGCCTGGCTGCCGTCGACGCGCAGGCCGCCGGCCTGGTTCTGCCAGCGCGCGCTGCCCGCGGTGTCGTACCGGCCGAAGCTGCCGGCGACGCCGCTGAGGCGATACGCGCTGCCGGGCACAGGGTCGTCATGCTCGAATCGGACGACGCCCGCCAGGTTGCCGTTGCCGTGGCGCACGGTCTGCGGTCCCTTGACGATTACGACCTCGTCGAAAGTCTCGGGATAGAGGTAGGCCGTCGGCGGGTCCATGCGCATGCCGCAGCCGCCGTACAGCTCCTGGCCGTCGCTGAGGATGGTCAGGCGCGAGCCGGCTAGGCCGCGCAGCACCGGGTCGCCGTCGGCGCCGCCTTTGCGGATCAGGTTGAAGCCGGGGATGTTACGCAGATAGCTGGCGCCGTCGGCGGCCGGCAGCGGTTGCTGCGGGACCGACGCGTCGAGACGGATCGTCAGCGGCGCGCGCGTTTCCGGCGCAGTAACGACGATGAGGTCGAGCTGTTGCGGCTTGGTTTTCTTGTGGGCAGCTTCAGCCGGTGGCGTTGGTTCGGATGCAGGTTCGGCGGATGCCGCCGTGACGGCAAGGGCGCAGACGAGCGCGAGCCCGCCGTGAACGAGAGGACGCATGCAATGACTCCGGCGCCGGCCGCGGCGTGCGGGCCGGCGCGCTGAAATGAGATGGAAAACGCGAACGCGGGAGTCAGCGCGTGGCGGGTGGTCCGCGCGGCGGCGGCAGTGGGACAGGGCCCACAGAAGGGTGGGCAGGCAGTGCGACGCTCGTGGCCAGCGGAGCAGGCTTCGGCCAGTCGGCTATGGCGGCTGGGGCCGGCAGCGCTGCGCTGCAGCTCAGCGCGCAGAGTTTGCAGTCCGCTTGCGGCGTGCCGTCGAGGCGTTCCAGCGGAAGGCGCAGTTCCGGTGGCAGCTGCTGCTGCAATGCCGCCGCGCGCCCCGCGCTGCCGTCGCCGCAGAATGCTGCGCCGGCCATGCTGGCGTGGAGTGTGCCCAGCCACAGCTGGGCCAGCGCCGCCCACAGGGCGAGCGCGGACAGGATTTTATGACGGCGCAGGATCGGCATCGGCCGCGCAATTATTGCCGATGCTCTGGGGTGTGTTCTTGACTTTGATCAATCCGGAACCAGCGCGCGGCCCGGCAATTCGGAGAACACGTAAAGCAGCGCTTCTTCAACGCTTGGCTCCAGGGATGGAAAGGGAATGGCTGCCGATCTTCGCCGGACGCTTACTTCACGCTTGCCGACAGGTTGTCGAGCTTGATCACCGTGCCTTGCTGACTCGTCGTGCAGATCGCCTGCGCGATCTTGCTGCCGTTGACACGCGCATCGAGATCGACTGTGTAGTATTTTTTGCGCGCCAGCGCATCAATACGTCTCCGGACGTCTCGGCCTGCAGTGCCGTGGCGTCGGGACCTGCGCCAGCGCCGGAATCGCAGCCGGCCGTGGCCAGAACTGCGAATGACTGCAGCAGGCTGGACGCGCGCATCAGCGGGAGAAAACGGGCAGACTCACTTCGCCTTCGATCGTGAAGGCGTTGGCGAGGAAGTTGACCGGCTGGCCTTCGGGTTCGAACTCGCTGAAGTCGCCGTAGATCAGCACGCCCACCTGGCCGCCGTCGTGCAGGCGCTCGCCGACGCCGCGCAGCTCGATGTCGACATGCTCGCGGTCGCTGCGCAGGGCGCGCACTTGGTGATCCACCGGATACGGCGCCGCGTCGCCGTACTTCACGCCCACCGCGACGAAGGCCACGCCGGCCGTGCCGGGCAGGTCACTGGTGATTTTCAGGCTGGCGGTCGGAATGCCGGCCAGCACGAAGTTCTCGCCCCGGATCGGAGCCGCCAGCGGCACGAACACCGGACCGTTGGCCAGATCGCTGTTGGCCGAAGTGACGGCCGTCGGCGGAATGCTGACCACTGCCGCGCCACCGCGCGGCACTTGGTCCAGGCGCACGCCGCCGTCGTCGTCCAGCGAAATGCACACCTCCGGAATCTGCGCCAGCACCTGCGCGTTGCCACGCAGCTTGGCGTCCATCCATGCACGGATCGTTTCGATGGTGTCCACACCGCCGCAGGCGATGCTGCCGAGCGCGGCATTGGTGGAAAACGGCGCCGGCAGGATATGGCCGTGCTGATGCGTCAGCAGGCGCACGTCGCCGCCCAGCTGGCTCAGGAAGCGGTAGCCGTGCCAGGCGTGGTTGAGGCTGACCAGGGTGTCGCGGGTTCTACCCCGTGATCTCGGACGGGTTGGAAAGAGCTGAAAACTTCTGATCCTGCTTGGCGACTCTACGCCGCATTCTGGGGTTGTGGAATCGCTCGATGTAGTT
>JBFFJL010000165.1:0-8134 GCA_041555955.1 Nevskiaceae bacterium | reverse complement strand
CTGCTGATCTTCGGATTGACCGCGCTGCTCGGTGGCAGTGGTTTCCTTGCGGTGTATCTGGCCGGCCTATTGCTCGGAAACCGCCAAGTGCGAGCTGCCGCCGGCATCCGGCGCTTCCACGACGGCATCGCGTGGACCGCGCAGATCGGCATGTTCGTCATCCTCGGCCTGCTGGCATCACCCCATCGCCTGCTGCCACTGATTCTGCCGGGACTGCTGGTTTCGGCCGTGCTGATTCTGCTTGCGCGTCCGGTCGCGGTCTGGCTCAGCCTGCTGCCATTTCGGTTTCCGCTGCGCGAGCAGGGCTATATCGCCTGGGTCGGACTGCGCGGCTCCGTGCCGATCCTGCTGGCGACCTATCCCTGGCTCGCCGGCCTCGACCATGCCGACCTGTTTTTCAACATCGCGTTCTTCATTGTGCTGGTGTCGCTGCTGGTCCAGGGCACTACGGTCGCCACCGCCGCGCGGCTGCTGGGCCTGCAAGTTCCCGCGACCTCGGCGCGCATTCATCGCGTCGACATCGACCTGCCAGGGCAAAGTGGATTTGAAGTCGTCAGCTACCGTGTTGCGCGCAACAGCAGTCTGATCGATGTGCGACCCAAGGATTTGCCGCTGCCCGACGTCTCGCGGGTGATCTGCATCTCTCGGGGCAAACGCGTCCTGCACTATCGCGAGTGGGGTGGTCTGCAGGCCGGGGACTATATCTCGTTGCTGACTGCGCAAAGCCAGCTGCCGGCGCTCGACCGCCTTTTCGAAGCAGTCCAGGCGCCATTGGCGCCGGCCGAACGCCTGTTCTTTGGTGAGTTCAGCGTGTACCCGGACGCGCTGGTGACCGAGCTGTGCGCGGCCTACGGGATCGAGCCCCCACCGGACGCCGCCGACTGCACCGTGGCGCAACTGCTGACCCAGCACCTGCCGCATCCCGTCATCGGCGATCGCCTACGCCTGGGCGATCTGCAACTGGTTGTGCGCGAAGTTTCCGGCGACCAGCCGACGCGGCTGGGGCTGCGTCTGCCGCACTGATACGCCGGAATTGGAGCCTCAGGCCGCGGGCAGCAGGGACTTCAGTTCGATCGTCCCATCGGCCAGCTGGGCCGGATCGGCGGCAACGCGACCCGCGACCAGCTTCTTGGCCACCATGAAGTCCTGCGGTCGGCTGACCGCATCGGCGGCGATGACGATGCCGTTCTGCAGGTAGAACGCGCAGAAACTGTTGGTCGCCATGTCGCCGCGCACGACGATCTGGTCGTAACCCTGATTCAGACCGACCATCTGCAACTTCAGATCGTACTGATCCGACCAGAACCACGGCACAGCGGCATAACGCACCGACTTGCCGCAGATCGTCGCAGCCGCAACGCGCGCCTGTTCCATTGCATTGGGCACCGATTCGAGCCGAACCTTGCGTCCAAAGAAATCGTTGTCGTGAAACGTGCAATCGCCGGCAGCGAGAATATCCGGATCTGAAGTCTGCGCATGCGCATCGACAACAATGCCATTGGACACGTCCAGACCGGCCGCCTCGGCCAGTTCTGTGCCTGGAATCAGGCCAATACCCACGATGACCAAATCGGCCGGCACCGCAGTGCCGTCGGCGAGCTTGACCGCGGTCACGCGATCGCCCTCGGTCTCCAGCGCCTCAACGCCGACGCCGGTCCGCAGATCGACGCCGTGCTCACGATGCACACGCTCGTAGAATGCTGAAACTTCCGGCGCCGTGACGCGCGCCAAAACCCTTGGCAGCGCCTCGATCACGCTGACCTTCAATTCCTTCTTGATGCCAACCGCAGCGGCCTCAAGCCCGATGTAGCCTCCGCCGATGATCACCAGCCGATTGCCCGCGACGAAGTCGGCCTGCAAGCGTTCGATGTCGGCGATGCTGCGCACATAGTGAACATTGGCGGCGTCGCCGCCGGCCAGGCTCAGGCGCCGCGCGCGTCCCCCGGTGGTCAATGCAAGCTTGGTGTACGTCAGCGTTTCGCCATCGGACAGGCTCACGGTATGCGCCGCACGATCAATCGCCTCCACCGTGACGCCAATGCGACATTCGACATTGAGCTTGTCGTAGGTCGCCTGCGGCTTGATGAACAGCGATTCCAGCTTGGCCTCGCCGGACAAGTAGGTCTTCGAAAGGGGCGGGCGCCGATACGGCAGATAAGGCTCATCGCCGATCATCACGATTCGGCCCTCAAAGCCCTGCTGACGCAACGCGGTCACCAATTCACAACCGGCCTGGCCGGCGCCGACGATCACGCAGCATGAAGTTTCGCTGTTCAAATCCACTCTCCATCAGCACCGGATGATTCCGGTACGCACTGTTTTCAAACGCCGGCGACGGCAAACGGATCCCAAGCCCCAGCGGCGACAAACCACGGATTGGCGAAGTCGGCATCGGTCGCCTGATTGCGCTTGCCATAGCGCAACGGCTTCCCGTCCAGGGTCATGACCATGCCGCCGGCAGCACGCAGCACCGCATCGGCAGCCGCCGTGTCCCATTCCATCGTGCGCGCCAGCCGCGGATACAGATCGGCCTGAGCCGCAGCCACCCGGCAGAATTTCAACGACGAACCCGCCGACACGAAATCGCTGGCCTGGAACTTGTCGATGAATGCCTTGGTTTCGTCCGACAGATGCGAGCGACTGGCGATGACCTTGACGCCATCCGCCGGCGCCGTGCGGGCACGGATCGGCTGCCACGCTCCGACGACGCCGTCGGCAACCTTGGCCTGCCGTGCTTCGGCACCGATGACGCCGGTATACAGTTCACCGATGGCCGGCGCATAGACCACGCCCAGCACCGGCACACCGTCCTCGATCAGCGCAATGTTGACGGTGAAATCACCGTTCTTGCTGATGAATTCCTTGGTGCCGTCGAGCGGATCGACGAGGAAGAACGGCTGCCCCTGCGTCTCAGGAACACGTCCGGCAGCGACCGATTCTTCGGCGACCACGGCAATCTGCGGCGCAACCTTGGCCAGACCGGCGAGAATGATCGCCTCGGCCTGGGTGTCCGCTTCTGTCACCGGCGAGCCATCCCCTTTGGCGTTGGCATCGCCCGGCTGCAAGGTCGCGTAAATCCCCAGGATCGCCGCACCGGCATCCAGCGCGATCGCAACCAGTGCGTCGAGATCGGGCCGGCTCATTGCGCGTCAAGCTTCTGGTAGTAGTCCATCAGGATCTTGGCGACTTCCGGCCGCGAGAATTCCGGCGGCGGTGCAATGCCCTGTCCCAGCATCTCGCGCACCTTGGTGCCGGACAGTGCGATGAAGTCTTCCTTGGTATGGTCCGGCGCCTCGCGCATCATCACGACGCGGCCGAGCTTCTTCGAAAACGCGGTGTTGTCGGCGCGGAAGATCTCGATCTTCAGCGCGCCTTCCGGCACCTTCGAGTCGAACACCGTCTGCGCATCGAACGGACCGTAATAGTCGCCGACACCGGCGTGGTCGCGGCCAACGATCAGATGGGTCGCGCCCATGTTCTGGCGGAACACCGCATGCAGCACCGCCTCGCGCGGACCGGCGTAGAGCATGTCGAAACCGTAGCCGGTGATCATCACCGTGTTCGGTTCGAAGTAGACCTCGACCATCTTGCGGATACAGGCATCGCGCACATCCGCCGGGATATCGCCGGACTTGAGCTTGCCCAGCAGCATGTGGATCACGATGCCGTCGGCACCCAGACGCTCCTTGGCCATGCGGCACAGTTCCTCGTGCGCGCGATGCATCGGGTTGCGGGTCTGGAATGCGACGACCGTCTTCCAGCCGCGCTCGATGATCTCGTTGCGGATCTCGACGGCGGTACGGAAGGTGTCCGGAAATTCGCTCTGGAAGTAGCTGAAGTTCAGCACCTGGATCGGGCCGGACAGCAGCGTGTTGCCCAGCGCGGTGAAGGTTCCCACGCCCGGATGCTTGGGATCGAGCGTGCCGAAGATCTGCTCGGCCATGAACGTGATCTGTTCGTCGCTGACGCTCTCGACCGCCTCGACGTCCATCACCGCCAGCACCGGATTGCCTTCGACATTGGGGTCGCGCAATGCGATGCGGCTGCCGGCCGCAATCCCGGCTTCCTTGGTCAGATTGAGCACCGGAACCGGCCAGAACAGACCGTCTACGGTGTGCAGCTTCTCCGCCACACTCAGGGCGTCGGCCAGATTCATGTACCCGGACAGCGGGTTGAAATAGCCTGCGCCCAGCATCACGGCATTGGCCGCGGCGGCGGAGTTCAGCAGCAGCGACGGCAGGCTCTGCGCTTCGTGCAGCAGCGCTTCGTGCTTGGCGGTGTCGTAGACAAATCGCGGATTGAGCGTATCGGAACCGTGAGGAGCAATCATCGTGGGAGAACCGGTTGCGTTGTGGATTCAGCGTCCAGTCGGCGTCAGGCCGGCAGGACCTGGCGGGATTTGAGCATCTCGATCAGCGCCTGGACTTCTTCGTCCAGGCTCATCTGGTGGCTCGGCAGTACCAGCTCGGGCTGCGTCGGCGCCTCGTACGGATCGTCGATGCCGGTGAAATTCTTGATCTGACCGGCACGCGCCTTCTTGTACAGGCCTTTGGGATCACGCTTCTCGGCTTCTTCCAGCGGCACATCGACATAGACTTCGACAAACTCCATGCCGTCCGCCTCATGCAGCGCACGCACTTGATCGCGGTCGGCGCGATACGGCGAAACGAAGCTCGACAGCACGATCACACCGGCATCGACGAACAGCTTGGCAACTTCACCGATCCGACGGATGTTCTCGGCGCGATCCGCGGCGGAAAAGCCGAGATTCTTGTTGATGCCCATGCGCACATTGTCGCCATCAAGGCGATACACCAGCCGGCCCTGAGCGTGCAGCGCCTTTTCCAGCGCCACCGCCACCGTGCTCTTGCCCGAACCGGACAGGCCGGTGAACCAGATCGTGGCGCCACGCTGGCCCAGCAGCGCGGCACGATCATCGCGGGTGACGTCGCCGTCGTGCCAATGAACGTTGGTTGCTTTTTGTTCGGTCATCAGTGTCCGTTCCGTAGTCGGGATTCCCAGGCCGGGCACTCCCGGCGCGGCGCGCCCGCGCGGATGAATCATCCGCAGGCCGGAACGGCGCCGCTGGAACGGAAAGAACCTGGCTGTGAGCGGCCGCGACTGCGGCCAGCCCCGCATTATGCGCATCCGCGCCGGCCGAATCATCCCCCGATCGCATGAACGCCTGGCTCAATCTTTCTTTTCCGCCCGCAGCTCACCGATCAGTTCGCGCAGCCGCTGACGTACCTCCGGGCTCGCATCGGGGTACTTCAAGCCCAACCCGCGCAGGCCCTGCGCAATGATTTCAGCGACCGCACAGCGCATATAGGACTTGCTGTCCGCCGGAATTGCGTACCACGGCGCCCAGGGCTTGGATGTTTCCCGCAGCATGTGGTGATAGGCAGCCTGATAGTCGTCCCAATGCGCTCGCTCGCCCATGTCATTGATGTCGAACTTCCAGTTCTTGTCGGGCTCTTTCAGGCGTTCAAGCAGGCGCTGGCGCTGTTCCTCTCGCGAAACATTGAGCCAGAATTTCAGGATCAGCGTGCCGTTGCGGGCGAGATGCCGCTCGAATCCGTTGATTGACTCATAGCGCTCCTGCCACAGCGCCTCCAGCGAATTTGCCTGCCGCGGCAGGCGCTGGCGTTCGAGAAATTCCGGGTGCACCCGCACTGCCAGCACTTCCTCGTACCAGCTGCGATTGAACACGCCGATGCGTCCGCGCTCCGGCAACGAACGCGCGTGGCGCCACAGAAAATCGTGATCCAGCTCGTTTTCAGAGGGTCGCTTGAACGACGTGACCTGACACCCGGCGGGGTCGACGCCGGACAGCACGGCGCGGATCGTGCCGTCCTTGCCCGCCGCGTCCATCGCCTGAAAAACCAGCAGCACCGAATGCCGGTTGTCGGCGTACAGCACCCGCTGAAGCGCATCGATCTCCTCGATGCAGGTCGCCAGCAGCGACTGCCGCTTCGGCTTGTCCGGCGCGTCCGGCGGCGACTTGGAGGAAAAATCCGTCAGCTTGAATCCGTCGCCGTGCGGCACCCGAAACGGGCTGTCCGGACCCAGTACCCCGTCATGACTCATCATCGGCTCCGGCAAAATTGCTCATGGCAGCGCGCCGGATCAGCCATTCGGCCCGGACACCACATAGAACAGAATGGCAAAGAAATGCAGCACGCTGCCACCGAGCACGAACAGATGCCAGATGGCGTGGTGATAGCGCAGCCGCTCCCAAACGTAGAACGCGACACCGCCACTGTAGGTGATGCCTCCGGCGACCATCAGTGCCAGCCCGCCCGGGTCGAGGTTCTGCAGCAGCGGTTTGACCGCGGCAACCGCGCACCAGCCCATGCCCAGATAGATCGCCAACGACAGCCGTTCGAATTTCCCGGTCGCAAATATCTTGAACACGACGCCGACGATCGCCAAGCCCCAGGTGAACGCAAACAGACTCCAGCCCCACACCCCTCTCAGCGTGATCAGGGTAAACGGCGTGTAGGTTCCGGCGATCAGGAAATAGATCAGCGAATGATCCAGCACCCGCAGCACATGCTTGGCCCGCGGCAGCGGAATGCTGTGGTACAGCGTCGAGGCGGTATACATCAGCACCAGCGTGGTCCCAAAGATGCTGACCGCGGTGATCTGCCAGACGTCGCCGTAGACACTCGCCCGAGCGACCAGCACTGTCAGGCCGATGACCGACAGCACCACTCCCAACCCGTGCGTGATCGCATGGGCCAGTTCTTCGCCAAACGAATACAGCTTGTCGGAGACCTCGACACCCAGCACCTCATGGGGGTGATGGTGCCCCAGACCTTGTGGCTCGTGATTAATCGATGCGCTCCACGTTCAAGGTCGCCCCGTCCGCCGCCACCACGCGCACGCGTGCGCCAACCGGAGCATCGGCACCGCTGATGCGCCAATGCGAATCATCGACGCGCAGCTTGCCGATGCCATTGACGATCGGCTCATCCAGAGTGAACTGGCGCCCGACATAGGAATGCCCGCGGCGATTCAGGGTCGGGCGCTCGCTTTCGAAAGCCAGCGGCTTGAACTTGCGCCAGGCCAGCACCGCGACCACCGAGAGCCCTCCCCACAATGCAAACTCGACCTCCCAGCCCAGGCTGGGGACGACCCACGCGATGAGGCCCACGACCGCCGCGGCAGCGCCAACCCACAGGAAGATGAACTCCGTCGACAGGAACATCTCCAGGACCAGCAGCGCGAAGCCCAGCACCAGCCAGTGCCAGTATTCGATATTCACGCAGCGCTCCCGCCGGTCGATACGCCGGCCTTCTTCGCCAGTTCGGTGATGCCGCCCAGCGCCCCAATCACGCTGGACGCTTCCAGCGGCATCAGCACCAACTTCTCGTTGGGGCTGGTGGCGATGCGCGACAGCGCCTCGATGTACTTGGTCGCGACGAAATAGTTGATCGCCTGGATATCACCCTTTTCGATCGCCTGCGACACCATCATCGTCGCGCGCGCTTCGGCCTCGGCGAAGCGCTCACGCGCCTCGGCGTCGCGGAAAGCTGCTTCCTTGCGCCCTTCAGCCTCGAGAATCTGCTCCTGCTTCTGCGCTTCGGCCGCAAGGATCTGCGACTGCCGCTCACCCTCGGCCTTCAGAATCGCAGCTTGGCGGAAACCCTCGGCTTCCAGGATGTTGGCGCGCTTCTCGCGCTCCGCCTTCATCTGCCGCGCCATCGCCGTGACCAGATCGGTCGGCGGGCGAATGTCCTTGATCTCGATGCGGGTGACCTTGATGCCCCACGGCGTGGTCGCATCGTCGACCACGGTCAGCAGCTTGGCGTTGATGTGATCGCGCTGCGACAGCAGCTCGTCCAGATCCATCGAGCCCATGACCGTACGCAGATTGGTCATTGTCAGCTGCATGATCGAGACTTCCAGCTGCTGCACTTCGTACGCCGCCTTGGGCGCATCGAGCACCTGGAAGAACACCACGCCGTCGACACCGACCATGGCGTTGTCCTTGGTGATGACTTCCTGCGACGGCACGTCGAGCACCTGCTCCATCATCGACAGCTTGCGGCCGATGCGGTCGATGTAGGGCACCAGCCAGTGGAACCCCGGCTCGAACGTCGCGCGGTATTTGCCGAAACGCTCGATCGTG
>JBFFJL010000164.1:0-8140 GCA_041555955.1 Nevskiaceae bacterium | reverse complement strand
GATAGCCCATGCCCTGCGCAATCCCGCGCTCGCCGTGCACGGAATCGGGCATCAACGCCAGCACTTTGGCCGCAGGGTGGACCTTGAGGTGATCGCCGGCCGCGCGCCAGTGCGAGCCCAGGCGATTGGCGCGGATCAGTTGCGGCGTGCCCAGGGCGCCGCCGGCGAGCACGCACTTGCGTGCGCGCAGGCTCAGGCGTTGCCCATCACGGAACCGGACATGCAGCTGAACGCCGGTGCTCGATTCGGCAATGCGGTCCACGCGCGCGCCGGGGTAGAGCACTCCACCGCGCTGCAGTGCCAGCGGCAGAAACGCAATGTCGGTGCTGCGCTTGTGGAAGCGCGGACAGCCGAAAGGACAGCGCCCCAGGCCCTCGCAAGCGGGGGTGTTGCGCGGCAACACATAGGCGCCTTCGCGTCCCAATGACTTGAGTCCCCGCTCGAAGATTTCGCCGGAGGCACCGAGCAGCTTGCGGTCCGGCACACACACGCCGAGCGTTTCGCGGACGCGGGCAAGCTCTCCAGACAGCAGGCCGTCGCTGAACGGCAGGCCGGTGATGCGGTCCCACTGCCGCAGGAAGGGCGGCTGCGGCTCCAGGCAGGTCGCCGAATTGATGGGCGTGGTACCGCCGACATTGCGCCCGAGCATTACCGGCAACAGCGCGTTGCCGCTGGCGCCGCCGACGAAGCCCTGGTTCAGGTAGTAGTGCGCAAGGGCGCCGGCGGTGGTCTCGCCCTGAACCAGGCCGCCGGCCTCCAGGATGGCAACGCGATGGCCGCGCGCCGCGAGGTCCGCGGCAAGTGGCGCACCGCCGGCGCCGGAGCCGACCACGATGACATCGAATTCGGCGTGGTCCGTCAAAGGTGGCACCCGCGCCAGCAACGGCTCCAGCGGATGCGGCGTCTGCCGCGGCGGCGGCTCGGCATGGCGCAGCTCCCACAGCGGCAGACGCGCCAGCAGATAGATGCCGCGGATCCACAGTCGCCCGGCGTGGTGCGCGCGTTGCTCCAGCTCCTCGAAGGCGGTCGCATCGAGCCGGCTGGCGCGACGCCAGCGGCCCAGCAGCAGCCGCGGAAACACGAATTCGATGAGCCACAGGCCGGCCGCGCGCAGCAGTGCGACCGCGCGCGGGTAGCGGCGCGCGCGCTGGCCGGCCGCCATCGCAAGAGCGCCGGCGCGGACGGGCGCACAGCCGCGCGCAATCAGCCAGCGGCGCGCGAACGCTTCGCCGGCGTTCACTACGTGCCCCTGCGTGCGGTCGGACGCGTAGCGATCAGCGTCAGTCCGACGAAGCCGTCTGCCGCTGCGCACAGCCACCAGCCGCTGAACGCGGTCAGCGCAAATATCGAGAAGGCGAGCGTGCTGGCGAGCTTGGACAGCAACACTGCGTTGAGCAGCTGCGGCGGTGCGTCTGGCCCGCCGGCCTGCCAGGCGAGATAGACCAGTGTCGCCATCAGCGACAGCGCCAGTCCGTACCACAGCGACGCGCGCGCCACCGCTTCCGCGAATCCCGGCGACAGACCCAGCACGCGCGCGAGCGCATCGAGCAGCATCGCGACCGTTGCCGGCGCAAAGGCGAACGAAAGTCCCGCGATCACGAACACGACCGCCCAGATCCGGCACAGGCGATGGTGGAGGCTCATTGCGAGGTCTCTCCGGGCCGCAGGCAGACGATGGACTGCATCTGATCCTCGATGGCCATCGGCGGCAGGTTGGAATTGGTCGAGCACACCGATCCGTCCGCCGTGAACACGATGTCGCGCATGTAAGTCGTGCGCGTCGGCATCGGATACGCGGTCCAGCGCGCTGATGCGGGTGTAAAGCGGAACATGCGGTCGGACTGGTTCGACGTGATCCAGACATCGCCGGTCTGCGGATGCACGTTGAGCGCGTAGGGGGTTTCGAACTCATCCGGGGCAAGCACCGGCATTGGATGGCGGGTGAACTGCTGCGTGTCCGGTTCGAATTTCAACAGCCCGCTGCCGCCGAACGCCGGGATCCACAGCGTGCCGTCGGGCGCGAAACGCATGCGCCGCGGTCCGGGCAGCGGCGTGTCCCACTCGCTGATCGCACCGGTCTTCGGATCGTAGCGGCCGATCTTGTCGGCGTAGAGCTTCGCGTACCACACGCTGCCGTCAACCGGATGGATGTCCAGGCCGTAGGGCAGGTTGAAAATGCGGTGGCCCTGGCCGCTCCACTTGTGGTGCGACAGCAGCAGCTGCAGATCCTTGCCGGGAAGCAGCGAGGCGATTTTCAGCACGCCGGTGAGCGTCGCGTCGGTGAGGCCCTGCCAGAAGCCGCCGGCCGGCAGGTCGATCACCTGCATTGCGCCGGTGCGGGGATCGAACCGGCCGAGCTGGTTCGACAGGGCGATCGAGAACCACAGCACGCCGTAACGGTCGAAGCGCAGCGTGTGCGGATACACTGCGCCGCCGCCGACGTTGTGGAAGCTGTAACGCTCCGTCGCCGGGTCGAGCACGCCGATCTCCGCCGACATGGAATTGGTTGTGTAGAGGCGGCCGTCGGGTCCGCGCACGATGCTGTGCGGGCCGTGGTGGGCGTGGAACGCAGCCACCGGCGCGGAGGCGCCGGCGAAGTCGCCGTGCAACGGCAGGCCGTTGTCCGGCATCGGCAGAGCGGTGGATTGCGCCGTCGCAAGGTCGGTGACGTAGACGCGGTCGTTGGCCATGTCCACGCTGTAGAAGAGGCCGTCGTCACCGAGCTCGACGTCGTGCACGAACGCCCCGTTGCCGGCGACCGCCACTTCCGTGAGCGTGGTGCCAGCGGTGGCTGGGTCGTAGACATGGGTCTGCCGGTCCGGAATCGGCCGTCCGTCGAAGCTCGCAGCCAAGGCGGCCGCCACCTGCCTACGCGCCGGCCAGGTCAGCAGCGCGCCATAGCGTTCCATGCGATCGATGGTCTCGCGCCACTGCGTTTCGGTTCGGGGCCGCCGTGTCCAGGCATTGCCGAGCTGATGGCAGTAAAAGCACTGCGAGCGGTAGCCCTGGCGGATGCGCTCGTCTTCCAGGTGGACGCGTGCCGCATGCGCCGACGCCGGCAGTGCGTCTGAGACCTGGGCGGGTTTGCTCAGTCGAGCCAGGGTGATGCTCAGAGGCCGAGGATTTGCGCTCACTGCGGCGATGTCGCGGCTCTCGTCAGCGAAGCCGGGCGCACGCACACTCAGGCGCGCCGCGCCGGACTGCCCGGTGCCCAGCAGGAAGCGACCGGATGCATCGCTGTAGACCGACTGGCGCAACACTCCATCGGCGCGCGTCAGGCTCACGATCGCGCCGGCGACGGAATCGCCGTCGACGGACGTCACCGTGCCTCGGATATCTGCGGCGTGCGCGGTCGACAGCAGACATAGCGCAAGCGTCAGGCCATTTGCATTTGTCATCGCGGTCTTCCGCCTGCTGTCGCCTGGATTCAGTACCGACCAATGATGGCGCGCGCTGTGACGGCCCTTTTGATGTAGATCATGCGTCGCGGAGCGACCTTTGACGCAAATCAACTCCAGCGAGCCGCGAACATGTGAGGATGCAGCGCCCGCTTTGGGGTGCACCTTTTCCGTTGAGCACGCAATGTCCATTCAAAAGTCTGCTTCCGTCCTCTTGTTTCTGTTCTCCGCCGCCGCCACGGCGGGCGTGCCCGCGGGCAAGGGCGAGGAAATCGTCAAGAAGAGCTGCGCGATGTGCCACCAGATGCCCGGCATGGGCGCGCCGGTGGTTGGCAACAAGGCGGACTGGACTGCGCGCATTGCGCAGGGCAAGCCGACGCTTTACGACCACGCAATCAAGGGTTTCCAAGGGGCCAAGGGCGTGATGCCGCCCAAGGGCGCCAACCCCGCGCTGACCGACGACGAGATCAAGGCGGCGGTTGATTACATGGTGGGGCAGATTAAATAGCGGGTGATCGCAGAGTTCATGGACGCCGATAAGCGATGCGGCGACGATGGGGAAGGCGTACTGAAGAAGTAGATGTGCCTCTTCATCAGCCGCGTGTCGGGCGATAGGATTTCACCTTGAACGGTTCTGGCGCCGCTGGCCGCAACCGCAGGTGGATCAGAGGCGCGTACGCGGAGGAAGGGCAAGATGAGTGCTGCACCGAAGACGGTACTCGATGTATCGCCCGAGGAGGCCGCCGCGATCCGCGCGGCGGTGCGCGCTGCGGACTTGTCGCAACTGGGGCAGGGCTATGTCCTGGCCTCTCCCGCGCATGTGGCGGGGCTTGTGGATCTGCTCAGCGACCCCGCCGTTTCGGATCCCATCTACGACCTGCCGCGGCCGTTGACTGCGGGCAACATTGCAACCTTGGTGGAGGAGGCCCGGTGCGCCCGCGAAGTCGGCGAAGGCCTGTTGGTTGTCCTGGTGGACACCGCGGGGCGCATCGCCAGCTATTCCCGCTTCACGGTCTGGCCGGAGCGCTCCGCCGCCGAGATTGTCGGAGCCTATCGCGCCGACCTGCAGAGCGTAGGCGTCGGCAAGACCGGCGCGGCGCGCAGCTTCGGCTGGATGTTCGAGTCGCTGGGTGTGCGCCTGATCGGCGTCACCGCTGCGCTCGACAACGTCCGTTCGGCCGGCGTGATCGAGGCGGCTGGCTTCCGGCCGATGGGTGAGCGCGACAGCGTCCGCCCGGATGGATCCGTCCGCCGCTCCCTCTACTGGGAAGGAACGCGCGAGGCTTGGCGCCAGCGCATGCAATCATCGCGGTGAACAGCTTGATATCGTGTCCTTCGCCGGACGCTCACTTTACGTTCACAGCAAGGCTCTCCAGCGTGATCACTTTGCCTTGCAGGCTTGTGGTGCAAACCGCCTGCGCAATCGTGCCGCCTCTGGCACGCGCTTTGAGATCGACTGTGTAGTGCTTCTTGCGCGCCAGCAGTTCAATGATGCTCGGCGCCGGGTACAGTTTCTTCACCACGACGTTTCGATTGGAAAACTGCTGATCCACAAATGCGGCGGCGCATGCATTGACCGCGCGATCGGCGCCCCCGGCTTGTGCTGCAAGGGGCGCAGCGGCAATGGTGAGAGACGTCCACAGCACCGCAATCATTCGCGTGTTCATCGTAGTCGCATTCCCAGCGGGACGGCGCAGGGTATTCGCACGATCCGCACCAGGACTTGATATAGATCAACTTGCGCAAGATGCCAGTTGATAGCGTCTATGGGCCATCCGCACGGGCTAACCGCAGTTACCAACATGGCCGCACGCCGTGCAGGCATCGCAGCCGTCGCGCTTGATCACTGCGTAGGCGCCGCAGTCGGGGCAGCGGCGGCCAGCAATGGCGGTCGCGGCGCCTTCGCGTCGCATCGCACACGCCGGCGCTTCGAGCACCCCCATCGGCCGCGTCGGCCGGCCTTCCGCGTCGAGCAGCCCGAGCATCTGGTAGCGGTGCAGGATCAGCCGTGCGAGGTAGGCGATGGTCGACGGCCAGGTCTGCGACTTGGCACTGCCCGGCGTCGGCGCGAAGAAGTCGCCCAGCGGTTCCGCATACGACAGCAGCTTGCGCAGCTTGGCGCCGATCCAGGCGACGTCGATGATGCGCATGTCCAGGGTCAGCAGGCGCGCGAGGCCGTCGAAGTCGCGCGGGTAGTCGCCGGCGAGCCAGACGCTGTACGGGCGGCGTGAGCCGTCGGGCAGCAGCAGCTCCTTAAGCGTCAGCACGAAGTCGTCGCCGGTGCCGGGATTGCACACGTCCACGGTCCACGACATCGTACCGTCGGTGCTGGTCTTGGGTTCGTGTTCGCTCATCAGCGCATTGAGCACCGGAGTCGGACCGTCGTGCGCGAACGCGCCGAGCTGTTCGCAGCGCAGGCGCACGAGCTTGGCGAACGCGGCGGTTGGGCTGCCGAGCACGACTTCGCGTCCGTCGGGCGGTAATGCGACGCGGATCAACTGACCGCCGGTGCACTCGAGCGAATCGAGTTTGCGGCGCAGCCAGGCTCGGTCGTTCGAGCGCATGTCCATCGACAGCAGCTTGGCGGTCGCGCCCAGGCCGCGCGGTTGTTCGGCGCCGTTGACCCAGGCCTCGAACGGCCAGGCCGTGCCGTTCTCGGTGTGGCCTACGAACACTGCGAAACGCACGCCGCCGTCCTCAATCATGTAGGTCCAAGACGGATTGCCGGTAAGCAGCTGCGGCCGGCCTGGCCAGCGCAGGCTCGCCAGCGCCGGCGCCGGCACCTGGTCCAGGCGCACGCGGCGATCGGGGTCGTCGGCCGCGAGCTGCGCCGGCTTGGCAGCGGGTTCAGGTGCGACCGTCAGAACCGCGCCTGTCACGTCGTTTGGGCGGTAGGTCGTGCAGCCTTTGCACCCGAGCGTCCAGGCTTCGATGTATACGTTCTCGAAGTCGGCGAAGGGATAGTCGACCGGAACGCCGATCGTCTTGCTGATGCTGGTGTCGATATATGGTTGCACCGCGGCCTGAATGCGCAGGTGATCGGCCACGCCCAGCGTCTGCGCGGAGACGAAATAGTCGGGCAGATGTTCCACATCGCCGCCCAGTTCCCGGTACAGGCGATAGGCATAGTCCTCGACCGGCCAGCTGATCTTCTCGCCGCTTCCGCTGCGTGCCGTGCGCGTGTAATACCAGGCGAAGGCCGGCTCGATGCCGCCGGTGACGTTGCGGCCGAAGGCCAGCGAGATCGTGCCGGTCGGCGCGATCGCCAGCAGGTGGCTGTTGCGGATGCCGTGCGTGTGGATACCGTCGCGGATGTCGTCCGGCAACCGGCGCGCGAAGCCGGACTGCAGATACGCTTCGGCATCGAGCCGCGGGAAACGACCGCGCTCCTGCGCCAGCGCGATGCTGGCGCGGTATGCGGCGTCGCGCATCGTCTGCGCGACGCGTTCGGCAAAGGCCACGGCCTCGTCCGAGCCGTAGCGCAGCCGCAGCATCGCCATCGCCGTGCCCAGCGCGGTGAAGCCCAGGCCGACGCGACGCTTGTCGGCCGCTTCGCGGGCCTGCTGTGGCAGCGGCCAGTAGGTGATGTCGAGCACGTTGTCGAGCATTCGCACGGCCACAGCGACGGTGGCTTCGAGCTTCTCCCAGTCGAGCTGCGCGCCGGCGCTGAACGCGTCCTGCACGTAGCGGCTGAGATTGACTGAACCCAGGCAGCAGCAGCCGTAATCGGGCAGGGGCTCTTCGCCGCAGGGGTTGGTCGCTTCGATGGTTTCGCAGTAGTGCAGGTTGTTGTCGGCGTTCATGCGGTCGATGAACACCACGCCCGGATCGGCGGTGTGGTAGGTGGTCTCCATGATCCGCCGGAACAACTCGCGTGCCGGCAGTACGCGGTAAACCCAGCGGCCGTCACTGTCGCGGCGGTATGCCTGCGGGTGCACTGTCGGATCGGGCTCGGCGTCGTGCACCAGCGCATGCTCGCCGTCGTCGATCACCGCCTGCATGAAGGCGTCCGTGCAGGCGACGGACAGGTTGAAGTTCGACAGCGTGCGCAGTCGCTGCTGCAGGCCGTCCAGATCCGCCCCGGCGACGCCACCGCTGCGCAGCTTCTGTGCCTCGGCGCGGATGTCCTTCGCAGCGACGAATTCCTCGATGTCGGGATGGTCACAGCGCAGGATGCCCATCTGCGCGCCGCGTCGTGCACCGGCGCTTTCGACCGTCTCGCAGGACCGGTCGAACACGCGCATGTAGCTGACCGGTCCGCTGGCGCGCGAACGCGTGCCGCGCACGCGCGCGCCCTTGGGTCGGATGTGGCTGAAGTCGTACCCGACGCCGCCGCCGCGGCGCAGCGTCTCCGCGGCCTGCATCAGCGCCGCGTAGATGCCCGGACGTCCGGACGCGTCCTCGGACACCGCGTCGCCGACCGGTTGCACGAAGCAGTTGATCAGCGTTGCCTGGATGTCGGTGCCGCAGGCCGACATCACGCGGCCGGCGGGGCAGAAGCCGTCCTGCATTGCCTGCAGGAAGCGCGCCTCCCAATCCGCGCGCGCGTCGGCGCGCTCGGCCGCAGCAAGGCCGTGTGCGACACGGCGGAACACGTCGTCGACCGTCGCCTCGTCGGCCTTGCAGTACTTGTCCTTGAGTACGCTGTCGTAGAAAACTTCCTGCATGGACCACAGCTTGTTGGTCGTCATCTTGCCCCCTGCCCGGTGCGCGTCGAGATTAAAGACAGCCAAAATCACATG
>JBFFJL010000163.1:0-8241 GCA_041555955.1 Nevskiaceae bacterium | reverse complement strand
TCAACAAGATGATGGAGAGCGATGTCGGCGAGTTTATCTTGATGGACGCGCTCGGCACGAAATTCGAGGCCATTAAGGCGGGTGCGGAGCACCACGTCGCTTCCGGCGGCGACCTTCGAGCGTCACATGAAGTGATGATTAACGCGACAAAGGGCGACAACTCTGCCGCCGACCGCAGGCTGAGCGCCGCGATTGGGCGCAACGAAACCCCGCAGGAGCGCGAAGACTTCCATCAGAGCGTTGCCGAAGACCGGATCGCCTCGGAAATCGGGTGGTTTGACAACTTCGTGGGCTGGGCGTTCGACGTGAACCATGACCCGGACGTAAACGCTGACGTGAATGCTTTTGAGGCGGCTGGCGTTGACCTCGGTGACTTCACGGTCGATGGCGAGGCGCTGCATTACATCATGGCCGAAACCGACCGTATCTTGATGGCGCAGAACCCCGTCACCACCGACAGGACGCGGGCGGCGGAGATCGCGACCCACCGTATGCTTCAACTCTACAGCCCGGTCCAGATCGAGGACGGCACCGTCGAATGGCGTCGCGGGAACATCAGCCGGTTCGCGATGAGCGATCCCGGCACGCCGACTATCCTCAAAGATCGCTGGAGCCCGAAGATTCCCGGCGAGGACTTCCGCATCCGCGTGACGGCGCACGGCATCGCGTCGCCGACCGGCGCGGGCTGGAGTAACGAGATCCTCGACTTCCGGGTTATCCCCGGCACAGAGAACAACGAGCGCCCGACCTACACAGTTTGGTACAAAGAAGGCGACCAGTGGTCGCCGATGGATGTGCAGCTCGGCGATGGTTCCGTCGTCAATATGCACTACCAGTGGGATTACCAGACGAGCGGTATCAAGGCGATGCACGACATTCACGTCGACATGGGCCAGAACGGAACGTGGTGGGAGAAGTGGTCCGCGTTTGTCCGTGGTGAAACCGACGGGCTCATTCTCGACAGTGGGCCTATGGTGCAGGGGCAAGACCTGATCCGCGCAGGCGAAGGCGTCGAGGATGCGAAATACTGGCGTGAGTTCTTCAACCACGTCGGGCTTGGCAACCTCATGTTCAAGCCGGAAGAGCGCCGTCAAGTCATCCTTGACCAGCTCGCTCGCTCTGGCAAGCCCAAGGCAACGCAGTCTGGTATCGTCGATAAGTACGGCGGAGCAAATATCAACATCGTTCGGTCAAAATAATGGCTGAGCTAGAGAAAGATCCCAATGCGCTGAAGCCCGGTCCTCGCGTGGGCAAGGAGCCGCCGGTCAAAAAGCCGGGGCCCAATCCGTTCGAGGGGCAGGCGGTCGAGCCGACTTCGATCCCGACGTTCATCGGCAAGACTGAGTTCCTGCACGCGCTTACGGGCTCCGACAACTTTATCGGCGCGATGTCGCGCAAGATGGAATACATAGAGCGCGTCGGCGAGAACGGCGTCGGGACAGCGTTCACCGACGGCTACCCGGCGAAGAAGGGCTACCGCGTTATAGAAGACCCGATCTATCAGGAAAACCCGCACCTTCTCGACGCGCTGGCCGATAGTCGATCGCCAGAGCAATCCGCTGAAATCCTGCGAGAGCATGAGGCCACGGTCGAGGCGGCTTACGTGCTGGCGCAAGATCCGCGCGGCGAGGCCGCGAAGTTGGGCGCGCACATGATGGACCCGACCTTCATCATCCCGCCCATGCGCGTTGTGAAAGGCTCGACCTTCTTGAAGCGCAGCGCCAAGGCGTTCGGCGTGACGATGGCGGCGGCGTTGCCGTCGGAAATGCTAATCTCCAGCGAGAACCCGACGCGGGACTTCGCTGAAGCGATGTCGATCGCGACCACCGTGAGCCTGTTCGCCGCCCCGTTGCTGGCCCTACCCGGTCGAAACGGCGGACGGCAGGCCAGCGCGAAGCTCTCCGACGACTTCATTGGGCCTACCCGCCCGCACGACGTCAATGCCCCCGACTTTGTCGGCCCGTCCCGTCCGCAGCAGCAGACGCCGCGAGATCTCGGTGCGGCGGCGGCACCAGAGGCGAAGGCCGCGACGCTCGAAGAAGAGCTCGCCGACGAGGCGCTTGTTGCTACCGGCTTCGGTCTGGAAAAGCTGCCGTGGAACCCGGTCTTCCGTATGGCGCAGTCGGCGTCGCTCCGGGCCCGCCAGTTGTCGGAGGACATGGTCGACAGCGTGCTTCTGCGAAACAAGAACCTGAAATTCAAGGCGAGCGGAGTCTCGGTCGAGACGAGCGCCCGTGTCCGCTGGTCGAAGCCATTGATCGATGCGCTGAAGGCGACCGACGAGCAGTTTCTTCTATATCGTGGCAAGACGCTGGGCTCTGAGCTGGGCAACCAAATCGGTGTCATGCGAACGGTTCTCCGTGATGGGCTCGATAATTGGGAACGCCAGTACAGCAAGCTCATAGGCGAGCCCGATGTCTCAAAGATGGGCGAGGCCCACGCCTTTCTTGACAAGCAGCACCTTACCGCGAAGCAGTTTCGTGAAGAGGTCGCGCACGCGCTGCGGAACAACGACACGCACCACATTCCCGAAGTGCAGGCGGCGGCGAGGGCGCAACGTCCGTTGCTCGACAAGCTGAAGAAGGAAGCCTTCGATCAGGATCTCTTTACCCGGCAGATGCGCCGGGAAGTTGGCGTTCTGGAGCGGCGCATTGCCTCAAAGCAAGCTGCTGTTGCGAAGGCGCAGCGTGGCTCCGAAGCCAAGAAAGAGCTGGTCGACGAGTTGGCGGATCTCTTGGATGAGGTCAAGGACGTCGAGGCAAAGATCGCACGTCTCAATGAGTTTGGCCCAACGGTGAACACGTCGCCGACCTACTTCCCGCGTTACTATGACAGGAGCGCGATCGAGGCGAACCGGCAGGCGCTCCGCGAGACAATCCGTGAGTGGCTCATTGTCGAAAAACACGTCGATCCCAGCTTTGCAAGGGGCGAGGCCGACGACATCATCGACAATATGCTCATGGAGAGCGCATACTTCGACCTGAAGGCGTCCAAGGAAGTGACTGAGCGGGCCGAAGCCAGCGCGTTCCGCGAGCGCACGCTCGAAATCCCTGACAATCTCATTCGCGACTTCCTCGTCAACGACGTCGAGACGGTCATGCGCCACCACACGCGCACTGTGGGCATGGACATCGAGCTCACCGCCAAGTTTGGCGACATCGACATGGCCGCGCAGATCAAGCACGTCACCGAAGAATATGCCGAAGCGATCGCGAAGGCGTCGGCGAAGGATCGTGCGGCGCTCCGCAAACAGCTCAAGCGCGACGTCCGTGACATAGAGGCTCTCCGCGATCGATTGCGCGGCACCTACGGCGTGCCGGAAGATCCCTTCCGCTTGCTGAGCCGGACGCTTCGCGTCGCCAAGACCTTCAATGTGCTCACGATGATGGGCGGCGCGGCGATCACGTCGACAACGGACCTTGCCCGGTTCGCGATGGTCGATGGCTTCGGGCCCAGCTTGAGGGCTGCGGCCAAGTTGCTGCGAGATCCTGAGTTTAGGAAGCTGCACCGGGCTGAAACCCGCGAGCTGGGACAGGCGATGGATCTGGTCAACGGCACCCGCGCGATGCAGATGGCAGACATCGCCGACACGTTCGGCAACCGGATGGGCGTCGAGAAGGCGCTCTTGGGCTCCGCGCAGATGATGTTTACCGTCAACGGGCTCAACGCTTGGAACACGATGATGAAAGAGGTCGCTTCCGTCGTGGTGGCGACGCGCGTCAACAAGGCGATCTCCGCTGTCGCCGCAGACGCGGACAAGCTCAAGGTTCTGAAGAAGTCCAAGACCAAGTTCGACAAGACTGATGCGACAAAGGGCTTCGCTAACGCACAGGCGAAAGCCGACGCTGCCGTCGATGAGCTGTTTGCCGCGCAGGGAATTGTCCTTGACGGCGCGACAAAGAAGCAGATCAGCAATCTTGCGGCCAGCGGCATTGACGAGAACATGGCGCTCCGCATTTCCGACGAGCTGGGGAAATATGGCGAGAAGATCGGAGATCTGCATCTTCCAAACACGTCTTTGTGGAAGGATGCGAACGCCGCCTTCCATTATCGTGCCGCGATCAGCCAAGACATTGACCGGATCATCAGCACGCCGGGGGCCGGAGATCGTGCGTTGTGGACTTCAACGGAGTGGGGCAGCACAATCGCGCAGTTCAAGAGCTTTGGGCAAGGCTTCTTCCAGCGCGGGATTGTTCGTGGTTTGCAAGAGCCCGATGCCAATCTCCTTGCCGGGACCGGCTCGCTCATCGCGATGGGCTTCCTTGTGAACGAAGTGAAGGCGGCGATCCGTGGCGACGACCGTGAACGGTCATTCGGCGTCAAAGTCATGGATGCGGTCGAGCGATCTGGCGCGCTGGGCTGGGTGTCAGACGCGGACAACGCGCTTGAGACTATCAGTAATGGTAGGCTGGGGCTCCGGCCCTTTACGGGCACTGGTGGGCGTCCCACGAAGCTGCGGGATCTCGGCAATGTGCTCGGCCCATCCTTCAGCACCGCAATGAATGTTTCCGATGTGGTCGGAAGTAGTTTACAAGGGGAGACAAACACGGGGGCCTTGCGGCGGTTGACACCGTTCCAGAACCACCCGGTTTCTCAGCTCGGGCGGCAAGCTGTTACCGCGTACACGCGACCCACGTCGCCGAAAGAGAATTGAGGTAGATCATGGCTGCTATCCCACTGCAAATCATCCTTGAGGATACCTTCCTCGATGTGATTGTCGGCGCAACCCCGACCACCGGCCCCTTCACCTTCGATTATGGCTTTTTCACAGAAGCCAGCGACATCAAGGTCAAGCGGACGGATGACGCGACCGGCGTCGTGACTACGCTCGCCTACACCACCGACTACACGGTCGAGGGCGTCGCCGTCTCCGGCGGCTTTCAGGGCGGCACCGTGACGCTTGTCTCGCCTGACAGCGATGCGACGCTCCACATCTACCGCGACATCGGGATCTCCCGCACGGATTGGTTCCCATCGGCGGGCCCGTTCGACATCCAGACGCTGAACGAGACGATCGCCAAGAGCTTCGCGATTAAGCAGGAGTTGGCGGAGACGCTAGGCCGCACGATCAAGCTCGGCATCAGCGAAGCCGGTTCCTTGATGGCGGATCTCCCGGTGCTGGCCGACCGCGCCAGCAAGTTCCTGTATTTCGACGCGAGCGGCGACCCGACTGCGGTCGCAGCCACAAGCGGCACCGCTGCCGTCACCGCCTACATGGAGACTGTACTCGATGACACGACCGCCGCCGAGGCCCGGACCACGCTGGGCTTGCAGATTGGCGTTGACGTCATGGCCTATGATGCGACGATGTTGGTCGACGCCGACATTGGCGTTACCGTACAAGCCTACGACGCGGATCTCGACACTTGGGCCGGGTTGACGCCCAGCGCGAACGCGCAGAGCCTTGTCACGGCTGCGAACTACGCCGCAATGCGGGCGCTTCTGGATCTGGAAGCGGGCACTGACTTCAACGCCTACGATGCTAATCGCGCGGTGACAGATGCCGTCCAGAACTTCACCGCCGGACAGCGCGGCGCGGAGACGACGCTTGTCGACGGGGCGAACATCGCGATCGATCTTGATGACAGCAATAACTTCAAAGTCACCCTTGCTGGGAACCGCACGCTCGACAATCCAACGGGAACGCCGGTTGTTGGGCAATCCGGCATGATTATGGTCACGCAGGACGGCACCGGCTCCCGCACGCTGGCCTTCGGAACCGAATACATCTTCGCTGGCGGCACCGACATCGTGCTCAGTACGGCGGCAAACGCAGTCGATGCGATTGCCTACTACGTTGTTTCTGCTACCGAAATCCTGCTAACCGCAACCTTGGATGTGAAGTAATGACCGTCCCCGGATGCCTTGTTACGCCCATGATTGGTGGAGCTGCCCCGCAAGCCTTCCCCGTGGTCGAGCAGACTGCGACGTATGCGGGCTCAAGATTGGCTGGGCCGAACCACCCGGTTCCTTGGATCACTGGTATGACAAGCGGGAACCTGTTGATTGGGTGTGCCTCAACTGAACTCTACACGGACACGTTTACGTGGCCTGCCGGGTGGACGGTATTTCACAATAAAAGCTCAACTGCCAACCCCGCGAGTGAATTTGCGTGGTACGAGCCCGATGGCACAGAGACAGGCACCTTTACCTTGACTGTCTCTAGTAGCGTGAGGAAGCTGTCAGTCTGCCAGTACGAAATTAGTGGGGCCTCAGACCCTTCCCTAACGCCACCGGAGGCCTCAACGCCAGCGGAAGCAACTACGACGAATGCCAACCCGTCAAGCGTGACACCTACCGGCGGATCGAAAAAGTATCTCTGGATTGCGGCGGCGGCATGGTGGAGTTCCGCTGGCTGTTCCGCGCCACCAAGCGGCTATGGCAACCATCTGGTTGCTCATAATACCGGAGGTGCTGGTGACGTCATGATGACTACCGCCACATATCAGAATGAGGCCGCGTCAGAAGATCCGGGGGTATTTACAAATCCCAGCGCGGCGTGGGATGCTAATGCCGTCGCCATACACCCGGCGTAAAATATAGGATATAAATTATGGCTGCAACTCCACTCCAAATCCTCCTTGAAGACGCATTCGTCAACATTGTTGTTGGCGGCACGCCGACCACCGGCCCCTTCGACTTTGACTTCCCCTTCTTCTCGGAGACAGACGACATCAAGGTCAAGCGCACCGACGATGCGACCGGCGTTGTCACGGACCTCACGGTCACGACTGATTACACAGTGCAGGGCACCTCGGTCCAAGGCGGCTTCCAAGGCGGCACGATCACGCTCGTCTCGAGCGACAGCGACGCTACGCTTCTGATCTACCGGGACATCGGCGTCAAGCGCACCGATTGGTTCCCCGACGCGGGCCCGTTCGACATCACGACGTTGAACCAGACCTTCGCGCGGATCTTCGCAATCGCGCAGGAGATCAACGAGAGCATCGATCGTGGGCTGAAGCTGCCGATCACCGAAGCCGGAACGGTCATGGAAGTGCCGGAGCTGGCGGATCGCGCCAACAAGTTCCTTGGCTTCGACGCGGCTGGCGCAGCGATTGCATCGACTGCCGTCACTGGTACGGTTGTCTCGACCTTCATGGAGACGGTCCTAGATGACTTGACCAGTGCGGCTGCACTCACAACTCTCGGTGTGAACAGCGCGCGGGCCCAAGCCCTCGGCGATGCCTCGATCAAGACCGTCGGTGTTGCAGACGGGAACGTAATTGCCGCCGACGCCACCGGGCTTCCCGTCATTGACGGCTCCCAGCTTACGAACGTCATTGCAGCATGGACTGCCATCACCGGCAAGCCGGATGTCATGCTGACAGAAAGCGACATGTTGTGGTGTCGTGAAGAACAGCCCAGCGGAACGGATGCGGGCACATTTACTAACGGCGCGTGGCGTACCCGCCTTCTCAATACAGAATATCGGTCGACGCTCTCAGGTGCGGGGCTTTGCTTCGACATCGCCTACGACGCGCAAACCGGGAACTTCACTGTGGGCCAAGTTCTAACCGGCGGCACGTCGGGTGCAACAGCAACGATCGTCGCAGATAACGATGGCGGGGCGACAGGCACACTCACGGTCATTGGTATTACCGGCACATTTGCCGATAACGAAACCATCACAGATCCCGTTACTGGCTCTGCCGACGCCAACATTCCCAGCGGCGTACAGGATGCCAATCAGATATACCTCCCGGCTGGGGACTATATTATTCAATGGCGCGCTCCGACCCGGGCGACGAACCTGTCACGATCAAAGCTATACAACATCACGGCATCGGCAGACGTTGCACTTGGCGCTTCTTGTGACAGTAGCGGCTCAACCGGGCACACTGAAAGCGCCTTTTATAGCTTTGTCACCCTTGCAAGTGCTGCTGTTTTAGAATTGCAACACAGATGCAGCACTACAAGGTCGGGGGATGGCTTCGGTGCAGGGGTCGGCTTCGGTGAAGTGGAGATTTACTCTGAAATCAAAGTGAACGGAGTGTTATAAAGTGGCTGATATTGCACTAGCACTACACATTCTTGTCCCTTCGGCTGAATATTTTGGTTCACTTGCGGGTGGCAGAAAGCTCGATTATGACCGTATCAGGTGGCATGATAGCCGCCCGAAGCCAAGTTGGGGGGAGATCGTTGCCGCCCAAGCACAGGCGAAGGAGTTTACTGATCGCCAGCATGGCTTGGACAGTACGAAACCTGATATGGAGTTCATCGCAGAAGATATCTTGCACG